>SHMQ01000004.1 GCA_008534395.1 Candidatus Acidulodesulfobacterium acidiphilum | reverse complement strand
AGAAGCCTGTCCAAAACTGCGGTAGCAAGTACGGAATCGGAAAATATTTTATCCCATTCCGAAAAGCTCCTGTTGGACGTGACGATTATGCTTCCTTTTTCATATCTTTGCGATACCAGTTCGAAAATAAGCTTTGCCCTATACCGTATTTTCTTAAAGTTTGCGGAACTCCGTTGATAGATCCTTCCTGCAGGATTTTAATCTTATCGTCATCCGAAAATTTTCTTCTTAAATTTAATCCCATTTTTTACCCCCCATTGACTTTAATTATAGTGTCTTATTTTATTCCAGTCAATTAGGGGGCTAATACATTTTTGGGTTTATGTTTTTTATTGACTTAAAACTTCATATTATAGTATTATAAATAAATTAATTAAACCGAAATTTATATAATGGGGCTGTAGCTCAGTTGGCAGAGCGCTTGCATGGCATGCAAGAGGTCGTCGGTTCGACCCCGATCAGCTCCACCAGTTATTGGCAACGAAATTAACTGTATAGGATTTTCATACATAGTATCAAGATAATTTAAGAATAAGCAAGAAACATAAACAAATACGCTGTTTATAAAATCCTATAAATCCTATACAATCTATCCTATGCAGTATCCTATGAAAAAATATAATAATTTATTGTAATATTTCTCCATAAAAAGCGTAATATTTTAAGCGGTCGGACTTTTTATTTTTGCTCTCGTATAATGCCTGGTCGGCGTAACGCAAAAAATTATCGGGATTAGGCAATTCTTTGCTTTTAATAGTACCGTCGTACATATAAACGCCCATGCTAAGATAGACGGTTATTTCATTGCTATTTTCTAAAAATATAGGTTCTTTAATCTTTTTTTCTATTTTTTCCAATATAGATTCAAGCTCGTTTTTATTATCTATATCTTCAACGATAATAACAAATTCATCTCCGCCGAGTCTCGCAATAAAATCGGTCTTGCGCAATACTTCCTTAAGTCTGGCGGAAACTATTTTTAATACATAATCTCCGACATGATGCCCGAATGTATCGTTAATAGGCTTAAAATCGTCTATGTCCATAATAGAAAAGGCAAGAAATTTTTTGCGGCGGTTTGTTCTCGATATTGCTCTTTCCATCTCAATGGATAATGAGCGGCGGTTTGGAAGACCGGTAAGCTCGTCATAAAAAGCTTGATAAGAAAGCTCTTCTGCCAGCCTGTGTCTTTCCGTTATATCCATTATTGTCCATAATATCTGTTCTTTGCCGCCAGCCCATCCATTTATTTTTTGTCCGTAAAAATCGGCATAAATAATTGTTCCGTCTTTCCTTAATATCGGTATATCGCGTTCAAATCCCTTTCCTTCTTTCAATATCTTATTAGCTGTCCCCTCGATTCTTTTATAAGTTGATTCATCAGGATAAATCTCGGTTAGACTATGCCTTTTTAAGGATTCTATATCCGGATAACCCAATGCATTAATAACGGCATAGTTAGCATCGATAAAAACTCTGTCGGGATAGCCGATTAAAGCAATACCGGCGGAAGTATTACTTAAAAATGCATTTCTTATTTCCGATTCTCTTTTTTTATCGTTTATAAGATCTATCCTGTCTAAACCGTAGCCTATATCTAAAGCTATTTCTTCCATTAGATTTTTAAGATCATCGTCAAAAAAGTTTTCTTCCGAATGAAGCACAGTTAATACCGCCCAAATAACTCCGCCTCTCATTATAGGCATAGAGGCGCTGGACAGCAAACCGAACTCTTTGTTTATTTCAAGCCATGGACGCATAGAAGGGTCATTTTTAAATGAAGGAATATAAACGGCTTTTTTTGAGCGCCATGCTCTGCCGACGCTGGAGTGTCCCTCCTGCACGTCTGAATTAACCGAAATATTTAAACGTTCGACTAATCCTTGAATTCCTTGATAAGATATAAAATGCACGTCTCCTTTTTCATCGGGCTGCGCTATCCATACTAATTTTAAACCGATATAATTTACTGCCATTTCACATATAGAGTCTATAAAAATTTTTTCATTTTCCGTTCTGCTTATCAACTGATTCATCTGTGCTAAAAAGAAATTGAACTCTATAAGCCGTTTCTGATGTTCTGTCTCGTAAACCAAACGTTTATTAACGTCTATATTATTAAGCGCTAATCCTAATGAATTTATAAGTTGTTTTATTACGCTAATCATATCTTTGTTGAAATAATATTTTGAATCGGATTGTATTCCTAAGATAGCCGCTGGATCAGATTCTAAATCCTTAAATATAGGAAAAGCCATCAAACTTTTTACTCTGGAAAACGTCGGATATTTATCTATAATTTTTTTATTAAAGCTATAAATAGGCCCGATCACTTTTTTTTCTTTATAAGCTATCGATACGGGCATGTTTCCCATTATATCGTCGCTTCTAAAGGATGGTTTTATTTTTAAAAGATTTTTCTCATGCTCTTCGTCGTCCGCACATGCGGCGACGGGAATAAAATAACCTTTCTCTTTATCCGGAACGACTAAAACGGATCCCATAGAATCGGTTTTAGCAACTATTAAATCAACGATATGTTTATATATGCTTTCTGCGTTTTTTAAAAATAAAACGGCTTCCTGAGCGCTAATAGCGGCTGATTGATAACTTTTAAGACGTAAAATTTTTTTAAACGTTATATTTGCTATTACGTCTAAAATTATAAATAAAAGAGTAAATAAAATTACAATTATTAAATAAATATGTTCTTTTCTCCAAAATAACTTCTCAAAGGTCGAGCTTGTCCAACCCGCTTTTATTATCCACGGATAATCAGCAATTTTTATAGAAGCGCCGCCTGAAAAATTTTGAGGATTTTTCTCATTAATGTCGAATTTTCCTTTTTGCCATGAAGATATCGTTTTGCCTGATATTTTTTCCATAAGATAAGCATTTATATATCGGGGAGTACTGATTGCATTAAAGTTAGAGATAATAAAAGGCGAACCGATAAAACCCAATGTATAGCCTTGTTTATCAATTATCCGTTCGTTCATAGGTATAACAAATTTTTTATTATATTTTTCAAAATATAACGTTCCTACGTATCGGTCTTTATAACCGTATACCTTAGTAAAAATAGTATTTTGTATATTTTTAAAAGCATTTTTAGAGCTTGACCAGACTACTTTATTCATTGAGCTGTTTAAAATATTTATAGCCGCAATACCCGGATGATACTTTTTGAAACTTTTAAAAACTTGAAGCGCTTTTTTACTTGGGGATAGATGACCGTCGTTTACGTTTAAAAATTCTTTTTTTAAAAAGTTAAGATCGTGAAAATGGGCATTTATTTGATCTTTAATAGAAGCAGATAGATTTGAAGCGGTCAAAGTTGAATATTCCCGGAGACGACTTTCTATATTTTTTTTCATGCTTATAGTTTCATGTGCAAATATAGACAATACAATACAAATTAGGAATAAGAAAAATATATGGATTGCCGTTAGTTGACGTTTTTCGGCTTGAGATATGGATGATTTACTTTTGCTGTTTTTAGGCAAAACTATAACCTCTTATTATATATAATATACAATAATTGTAATCTATCTTTTGCGAAAAACAATCAATTTAACAAATAATAGCAAGATATGAACGATAATATTTATAATTATTTTTATTATAACACAGTAAGATGCTTGAAGTTCTTATCGTCTTTTTCCGGATAATCTATATTGTAATGCGTACCGCGAGATTCCTTTCTTAACATTGCGGAATTTACGATGAGACTTGCTACTTCGGCTATATTCCTAAGTTCCAGGAGGTCTGTCGTTATCTTAAAATTCCAATAGTATTCTTTGATTTCGTAAAGCAGGTTGTCTATGCGCCTTTTTGCCCTCTCTAAACGTTTGTCCGACCTGACTATACCGACATAATTCCACATAGTCCGCCTGAGTTCGTCCCAGTTATGAGAAACGACTATCATTTCGTCGCCGCCCGTTAAACCGAAATCTTTCCATTCCGGCAATGCCGGCTTTTCATTTTCGACGACATCCGAATTAGACGTATTTGAAACTTTAGGCTCGGAAATTTTGAGCGATTCTTTCAAAAACCGCTGCGCCGCTTCGTAAGACTTTTTAGCAAAAACGCATCCTTCTAGCAGAGAATTGCTTGCAAGCCTGTTTGCACCGTGAAGTCCTGTGCAGGCTACCTCTCCGATGGCATAAAGACCGCCGACGGATGTTAAACCGTTTTCGTCGGTCAATATCCCTCCGCATAAATAATGTGCGGCAGGAACGACGGGTATCCATTTTTTAGACATATCTATGCCGAAACTCAACGTAGTTTTAAAAATATCCGGAAATCTCTTTTCCAAAAACTCTCTGCTTTTGTGGGTCATATCGAGATATACGCATTCGTCTCCGGTTCTTTTAAGTTCAAAGTCGATTGTTCTTGCTACAATATCGCGGGGAGCAAGACTCTTCAGCGGGTGAACGCTATCCATAAAAGGAGTTCCGTCTTTTAATCTTAAAGTGCCGCCCTCTCCCCTGAGAGCTTCGGATATTAAAAAAGACTTTGCTTCCGGATGGTAAAGTATAGTGGGGTGAAACTGGTAAAATTCCATATTGGCTATTTTAGCTCCTGCCCTGTGCGCCATAGCTATTCCATCGCCGGTAGATATATCGGGATTTGAAGTGTATAAGAAGACTTTTCCGGCTCCGCCCGTAGCAAGCACTACTATATCGGCACTAACGGTTATCACTTTGCCGGTATTTTTATTCAAAAAGTATGCGCCTAAAACCCTGTTTTCCCTATATTTTTCTATTTTTAGCTTCCGGGCGGTAATTAAATCTATGCCTATGTGATTTTCAAATATTTTTATATTTGATTTTTCTCGTGAAGTATCGACTAACGCTCTTTCTATTTCTCTGCCTGTTATATCCCCCGCATGCAAAACCCTTCTTTCGGAATGCCCGCCTTCCCTGCCCAGATCGAACTCTTTATTGTTTTCGGAATGCTTGGCAAATTTAACGCCCCAGCTTAAAAGATCCTGTACGATGCCGGGACCTTCCTCTACGACCATTCTTACTATATTTTCGTCGCAAAGTCCGTCGCCGGCGGTCAGCGTATCTAAGATATGTTTTTCGTACGAATCTTTATCGAGATTCATAACGGCGGCAAGCCCGCCCTGAGCATAGTTTGTATTTGATTCCGCTTCTTCTTTTTTAGTAAAAATTCCTACCGAAACAGAGTCGTCAAATCTATTTGCAAGCGAAAGACCTGCTATGCCCGAACCTATAACCAGAACGTTATAATGCATAAAATAAATTAATATTTATTTGCGCCGCTGTGTAAATTCCATTTCAAAACGGCTTTTCCGTTTACTCCGGTAATTATAAGTTTAATCCATTTAACGCCGGAGTTTAAAAATAATTTATGTTCTTTTTTGTCGTAATATTTTGGAAATTTTATAATATACTGCCTTGACCAGTCCGTAACGTAAGGAAAAAATTTCTTTAAAAAAACTTTTTTTTGCTGCGAGGGCTTAATGCTGAGCGGCATAATGCTTTCGCCCTCGTTATTCGTTAAATACACCATCCATATCGATCTTTTTGAATCTAAGTTGTTATAAGATTTGCGGGGGGTGTAAACCGAAACTAAAAATACGGTACTTTTTCCGATTTTTTTTATTAAATTTTTGGGGCGTTCCATATAATAACCGTAATATTTATCTTCATATGAACGCATAAAAGACTTATCGAAATAAGCAGCCCTTATATACATTACCGTATTAAGGTTATTGTATATATCTGCTTTGCGGGTCGCTTTACGCAAAGCCGAACGATATCCGCCGTTTGACGGAAACGGATGTTTTAAACCGAGAGAACTAAAAACGGAACAACCGGACAACAGAAAAACAGGTATGACAAATACAAAAAGTAAAATTATTAAAAAAACTGTTTTTTTCATAAGTATAATATTATTGCATTATATCTTTTTTAGTAAATAAGGAATGAAGCTCAATGCCGTTCTCTTTAAGAAATTCGGCTCCGCCTTCCTGTCTGTCGACGACGCAGACCGCATCCGTTATCTCATAACCTTCTTCACGCGCGTTTTTTACGGCTTTTAAAATAGAACCGCCCGTAGTAACGACGTCTTCTATTATTAAAATATTTGCTCCTTTGGATAAAAACTGTACAGGTTCGATAAGATTGCCTTTGCCGTATTCTTTTTTTTCTTTTCTGATAACGACTGATTTTAAAGGATTTTTATCCAAAAAACTCGCGGTCAGTATTGAGGAAATTAAAGGAATGCCTCCCACCGGAACGCCGGCAATTACCGAAAATTTTAGATCTTTTATTTTCTTAATTTCATCGTAAAGCAGTCTGCCGATAAGATATAAATACTCGCCGTCAAAAGAAATTCTGCGTAAATCTATATAAAAGTCGCTTGTTTTACCAGAGGCAAGAACGAATTCTTTTTTTTCGTAACATAAAGTTTTTACGGCATTCAATACGGACGTTTTAAGTGTTTCGGAGGTATCGTTTAAATCGTTATTTATCATTATTTTTTACCGTATAAAGACTGTTTATATATTATTATATTAATTACATATTAGTCATATTGCGCCGTTTTATAAATTTCTTCAAAAAACTTCTTTGCTAAACAGTTTCAACTGTACTTGATTTTCATATTCGGATTCGTCGAAAGTTTCCTGAGGATAAACGTTTGAAAAACATGCTTCGCAAAAATTAATACCGTTTCCTACAGCCCTGCTTAAACCGTCTATCGAAAGAAATTTTGTAGTAGTAGCGCCGAGTTTGGCGTTTATCTCTTTTTCGCTGTATTTGGCCGCCATAAGGTCTTCCTTTACCGGCGTGTCTATTCCGTAAAAACATGGAGCAATAACCATAGGCGAACTTAAACGAAGATGGATCTCTTTTGCGCCGGCAAGTTTCAACATATCGACAATTTTCTTAGAAGTCGTTCCCCTTACTACAGAGTCGTCTACGACGACGACTTTTTTGCCTTTTATAACGTCCGGAACGGGATTTAGTTTTACTTTAACGCCGAAATGCCTTATGGATTTTTTAGGTTCTATAAACGTTCTTCCTACATAGTGGTTTCTTGTAAAGCCCATTTCAAAATCTATGCCGGAGCCTTTTGAAAAACCTAAAGCCGCCGGTACTCCCGAATCCGGAACGGGTATTACTATATCTGCATCGGGAGTGGACTCCTTTGCAAGTTCTTTGCCCATTTGGATGCGCAAGCTATAAATTGATTTACCGTTAAAAATGCTGTCGGGTCGTGAAAAATAAATAAGTTCAAATACGCAGGCCGAATTTCTTTCTATCCTGAACGGAAATATGCTTCTGATGCCCTCGCCGTTGACTAGTATTACTTCGCCCGGCCTTACGTCTCTTATATATTCGGCATTTATAAGATCTAAAGCGCATGTTTCCGAAGCAAAAACTATAGAACCGTTAAGCATTCCCATAACGAGAGGCCTAAAACCGAAAGGATCTCTTGCGGCTATCATCTCTTTTTCAGAAAGAAACAGGAAAGAGTATGCGCCTTTAAGTTTTTTTAATGAACTTACGATCCTGTCTATAAGAAGGTTTTCTTTAGATAAAGCCGTTAGATGTATAACGACTTCGGTATCGGAAGTAGATGAAAAAATAGAGCCGTTTTCTTCAAGCTCGTCTTTTATTATGTGGGCGTTGGTAATATTTCCGTTGTGAGCTACTGCTATTGAACCGAAATAATAATCGGCGACAAGAGGCTGAGCATTTTTAAGAAGCGTTTCCCCTGCCGTTGAATACCTTACATGTCCTATGGCGTTTTTTCCTTTGAGCTGCAAAAGTGTATTTTCTTTAAATACGTCGTTTACAAGACCAAGACTCTTATGAAAATACAAGCCGTTCATATCCGACGATGCTATTCCGCAAGACTCCTGTCCCCTGTGCTGAAGCGCGTAAAGTCCCAAATAAGTTATTTTAGCGGCTTCTTCGTTATTGTATATACCGAATACGCCGCATTCGTCTTTTATCTCTTCCATAATTATTAAATAAATAATTTAAATAACGGAAAAATATCCTTCTTTTATTTTATCACTTTTTAAGTCTATTTTGTCGTTAATTTTCATTATGCCTTTTTTAACATTGCCGATTTTTTCCAATTTTATTCCGTAATCGGCGCAAATTTCCGAAACAGCCGTTTTTTGCGGTCCGCTTAATTTTTTATCTACGCTTATTATAAACGCCTGTTCGAATTCAGAAAACAAGAAAGAGTCTATTCTAACGCCGCTTTTTGAGGTATCGTAATTTACTGCGAAGCCGAGAGTTTGATTTGGAGACGTTATTGCGCTCTCCGCCAGCGAAACAAAAATTCCGCCTTCGCTAATATCAGAGGCGCTTTTTAATAATCCCTTATTTATTAACGACCTCAGGCAGTTTTGAAGTCGGACTTCATAATCTAAATCTATCTTAGAAGGTTTTTGCATAAAATTTACGTATTCTAAGTCCATATACAAACTGCCGCCGAGATTGCCGGATAATCTGCCCAGAATATAAATTTCGTCGCCTTCGTTTTTAAAATACGGGGTTACCGCTTTTTCGACGTCGTCTATAAAACCGAGCATGCCTATAACCGGCGTAGGATAAATTTTATGAACCGTCATTTTATCGCCGTCTTTTTTTGCAGTTTCGTTATAAAAACTAACGTTTCCGCTTATAACAGGAGTATTTAATTTTAATGCGGCAGATTTTATGCCTTCTAATGCATTTACGAACTGCCACATAACTTCGGGATCTTCGGGACTTGCAAAATTAAGACAGTCGGTAATAGCTGCCGGATATCCGCCGCAAGCGCTGATATTGCGCGAACACTCGGTCACGGCAAGCGCTCCTCCGGTAAACGGATCTAAATATGTATATTTTGAGTTTCCGCTTGCGTTTAACAAAAAGCCTTTTTTACCTGCTCCTCCGACGTTAACCCTTAAAACCGCGGCGGAAAAGCCCGGCGGAACAATGGTAGCCGTCCCTATCGTATAATCGTACTGGGTAAAAACGCTTTTTTTAGAGGCTATATTAGGATGCGTTATTATTTTGAAGGCTGTATCGTTAAAATTTTCCGGTATTTTATAATTGTCTATATTTAACGGTTTTACGCTGTTTAAGTACTCAGGTTTTTTAACCGGCCTTTTATATTCGGGTCCGTTTACTACGGTATTTACGCTTAACGTTTTATATAGTTTTGATTTATAAAAAAATCTGATTTCTTTTTCCTTAATAACTTCGCCTACTTCGACGCAATTCAATCCCCATTTGTCGAAAACCGCTTTTAATTCGTTAAATTTATCCCTGCCGCATGCCAGCAGCATTCTCTCCTGAGATTCCGATAACATCATTTCTACCGGAGTAATTTCGGACGTTCTTAACGGAATTGCGTCTAAATTTATAATCATTCCTTTTCCGCTGCTATCCGCCATTTCAAACGACGAACTGGTTAAACCGGCGGCGCCCATATCCTGTATAGAAACTATAAGTTTTTTTTCCATAGCTTCAAGGCATGCTTCTAGAAGAAGTTTTTCCGTAAAAGGATCCCCTACTTGAACGGTGCTTCTTTTTTTGTTCTTTTTTAAATCGAATTCTTCCGATGCCATAGTAGCTCCGTGTATTCCGTCCATTCCGGTCGATGAACCGACATAAACTACTATATTGCCGACTTCGCACTTAGAGGAAAGAAATATTCCGTCTTTTTTAGCTATACCTATAGTAAAAGCGTTTACTAAGATATTGTCGTTATAACATTCGTCGAATACGACTTCTCCGCCTACGGTCGGAACGCCCATACAGTTTCCGTAAAAACCTATTCCTTTAACGACTTCCGACAGATAATAAGGAGTCCTTGGATGAGAAAAACTTCCAAATCTTAAAGAATTTAGATTTGCTACCGGCCTTGCTCCCATAGTAAAGATATCGCGCATAATGCCGCCTACTCCGGTGGCCGAACCCTGAAAAGGCTCTATAAAAGAAGGATGATTATGGCTTTCCATTTTAAACACAAGTACGTCGCCGTCTCCAAAATCCACTACTCCGGCATTTTCGCCCGGTCCTATAAGAACTTTGCCTCCTTCCGTCGGCAGAGTTTTCAAATAAACTTTGGAACTTTTATAAGAACAGTGTTCCGACCACATAGCCGAAAATATACCTAGTTCAAAAGCATCCGGCTCATGTCCGAGCAGTTCCGAAATTTTGCCATATTCTTCCGCGGACAAACCGAAAAGTTTTTCGGTTTTTTTTATATCGTTTTTTTTAGCGCTAACGTTATCTTTGTCCATATTAAATTTTATTATTTTTCTAATTATTATATTTTGAAAAAGGTGTCAGATTAATTTTACGCAAAATCTTTTATCGTTAGTTGTTGCTATTCGTCTGCGTAAAATAAAATCTGACACCTTTTTCTTCACCTTTTTCTTACGCATTTTTAATTATTATAACATATTCAAATGTTTTTCTGTAATTCAGTTGCAGGATTAAGGCTGTATTTTATTTTTTATCTTTCTTTTACATATTTAACGATAGACTTAAATATATATCCTCCGTCTTCGCTTCCGAGTATTTTTTCGGAAGATCTTTCGGGGTGGGGCATTAACCCCATAATATTGCCGTTTTCGTTTGAAATGCCCGCAATATTATACATAGAACCGTTGGGGTTTGAAAGTTCGGTTATATCGCCGTTTTCGTCGCAATATTTAAAAATTACGGCATTTTTATCGTTTAAGCCTTTTATTATTTTCTTTTCCGCAAAATAGTTCCCATCGTGATGGGCAATAGGCATTTTTAGCAAAGAGTCTTTTTTTAAAGCGCATGTAAAAGGCGTTTCCGTATTTAGCGTTTTTAAATAAACGTCTTTACATTCAAATTTTAAAGAATTATTGGTGAGCATAACCCCGTTTAAAAGACCTGCTTCAAGAAGTATCTGGAAGCCGTTGCATATTCCTAACACTATACCGCTTTTATAGGCATAGTCTTTAACGTATTCCATTACGGGACTTCTGGCGGCAAGAGCGCCGGATCTTAAATAATCGCCGTAGGAGAATCCGCCGGGAATTACTATAAAATCATATTCGCCAAGATTTTTAATTTTATTTTTATGCCATATAAACGAGGCGCTAAGCCCAAATACTTCGTTCAAAACCCTATATACGTCGGCATCGCAGTTCGAGCCGGGAAAAACCGTTATGCCGGCTTTTATTTTTTTATTATTCATAAGTAATATTTAATTTTATTTAATTTCTATAGTAAATTCTTCGATTAGGGGATTTGACAAAATTTTTTCTGAAATCTCTTCTGCCTCTCCCTTTAGAGCGACATGTCCGTCCTTTACTTCTCCGGCAAAATCGACCTCTATATACTTGCCTACTCTTACGTCTTTTACGTTATCGTAACCGGAGGATTTAAGAACCGACAAAACGGCTTTACCCTGAGGGTCTAATACTTCATCTTTCAGCATTATTTTTATAAAAGCTTTTTTATTCATTTTTTCCTCGTTTACCGTTACCGTTTTATTCCGCATTGTATCTGTCGAAAATATAGTTAATATATTTAAAATAATAATTAATGTCGAATAATTCATCTATTTCTTGAGCCGTAAGATGCTTAGAAACGGATGCATCTTTTTTTAACAGTTCGCTGAAATCTATCTGCGAACGGATGCTTTCATGGGCAAGACCCTGCACTATTTTATATGCGTCTTCTCTTAGCATCCCTTTATCTATAAGGGTAAGCAAAACTTTTTGCGAAAAAATAACGCCTTTAGTCAAATTTATATTCTTTAACATATTTTCTTCTTTGACTATTAAATTTTCGATCAAATAAGTCAGCTGATGAACTATATAATATACTAAAATCGTAGAATCAGGCGCAATTATTCTCTCGACTGAAGAATGCGAAATATCTCTTTCATGCCATAACGGTATATTTTCAAGCGAAGCTATAAGGTTAGAACGGACTACGCGGGAAAGCCCGCAAATGTTTTCGGATACTATAGGATTTTTTTTGTGCGGCATTGCCGACGAACCTTTCTGTCCAGGCGCAAAAGGCTCTTCGGCTTCGGCAACTTCCGTCCTCATTAGATGCCTGATTTCTAAAGCTATTTTTTCGCATGATGCGGCAATGGAGGCAAGGGAATAAAAAGCATCCGCATAAACGTCTCTCTGTATAACCTGATTAGATAAAATATGTTTAAGCCCTAGAATATCGAGAGCCGCCTGTTCTACTTCGGGCGAAATGTTGGCATAATTCCCTACGGCACCGGACAGTTTGCCAAAAGATACCGATTTTATCGCCGTTTTTATTCTCTCCTCGGCTCTTTTAATTTCTTCATAAAATATGAGGAGTTTAAATCCGAACGTTACCGGCTCTGCATGTATTCCGTGCGTTCTCCCCATTACCGGCGTATGTTTATATCTTAATGCCTGATTTCTTAAAGATTCTCTTAAAATTTCTATTTTTTTAAGTATTAATTCGAGAGATTCTTTTAGCAGTAAAGAAAAGGATGTATCTCCGACGTCGGAAGAAGTAAGTCCAAGATGAATAAACCTTGAATCTTCGCCTACATATTTTGCGACGTTTGTTAAAAAAGCTATGACGTCGTGCTTTGTAACGTTTTCTATTTCCTGTATCTCATTAACGTTAAACTTTGCTTTCCGGATTATATTTTCATAAGAAGTATCGGGGATTTTTCCTATTTTATTGTAAGCCGTGCATACGGCAAGTTCAACCTTCAGCCAAGTCCTGTATTTATTTTCAAGCGACCATACTTTGGCTATTTCCGGAAGAGAATATCTTTCTATCAAATTTAGACCTCCTGATTGCTTTTCTTTTATAGTTTATCTTAATTTCGTCCGATCTTTTATTTTTTCGTAGCGATAGCTATTTTATACAATCCGTGCTCTATGCTTAATCCCATTACGTTTACTATGCTTGCGGCAGTAGATTTTTTATCCGCTTTTATAATTATAGTGGCGTTTCCCTGCGACTTTTTAACGTCTTTTAAAAATAAAGACAATTCTTTCAGCGAAAGCTCTTTATTTCTGTAATATATCTTGCCTGCTTTAGTAATATAAAGCGTTACCGGTTTTTTTGAAGAAGCGAAAGATTTTGCTCCTGATTTCGGCAGATGAATTTTTATGCCGTAATTTGAAGTAAAAGTCGTCGTCATCATAAAAAATATTAACAGGGTTAAAAATACGTCAACCATGTTAATAACGTTAATTATCGGGTCGGGCTTTCTTTTAGACGTAAATTTCATTTTACTTGTCTTATATAATCAGCGCTAATTATGATTATAATAAAATTATTTTCACTCTGCTTTAATAAAAGATATAACCCTTGATGCGGTGTCTTCCATAACCGCTCCAAAGTTAAACGCTTTAGAAGCAAAATATTTAAAAAATAAAAAAGATACTATGGCTATTATAAGTCCGATAGCCGTTGAATACAATGCCTCCGAAATGCCTAGCGCAAGAAGATGCGGATTCGCTATGCCGTTTCTGTATGATACGGCGCTGAGAGCCTTTATCATGCCTACTACGGTTCCAAGCAGTCCCAATAAAGGGGATATAGTAGTAATAGCGCTGAGTCCTTCTAAATTTTTTTCAAGATCTAAGTATGCCCTCTTGCCGGATTCCTCAACCTCTAATTTAACGGTATCTATAGGATTTTTATAGTTGTCTATGATAGAAAGATAAATTTTGGCTATAGGCGTTTTTGCCGTCATGCACATACCTTTAGCCTTTTCTATGTCCCCGTTTTTTAGAGATTTCTCTACATTGGCAAGAAAATCTTCAGGAAAAATTTTGGATTTCCTAAGGCTGTAAAAACGTTCTATTATTATTGCAAGCGCAATAACCGAACACAGTATTAAAGGATATAAAAAAAATTCCGTAAGCAGTTCGCTTTGATTAAACATAATACTTCACCCTCACCTTTTTAAATTCTTTTGTGCTTTCGAGAGCGCCGAAATCCATAAGCCCTGTTAATGAAGAAATTTTATCCATAATATTCCATGCTTCTTCTTTTGATTTTGCATGTATCATAGTAAATATATTATATTCCCATCTTCCGGGATAAACCGGCCTAAGATAACAGTGCGAAACTTCTTTAACGGAAGACATAATTTTGCCGTTTTTATCGGCTTCTTCATTGTTTGTTTTCCATATCCCCATAAGATTGTAGCTGAATCCCGCTTTTTGATGATATAAAACGCAGGCAAATCTTCTCATTTTTCTTTCGCTTATAAAATTTTTTACGGTTTCAAGCAATTTTTCCTGAGAAATACCTAAAACATCAGACATATTCTTAAAAGGCTCATGGGTAATTTCTATATCTTTTTGAAGTTCTCTTATGCAAGCTTTTTCAAATTCGGAAATTTTTATTTCCGAATCTTTTTTAAAATCTTCATGGGAAAAGAACCTAAAAGAAGAAGCATCGTCTGCGCCGGTCATATCAAAATTAACGCCGATTTTATAAAGTTTCAGGGTAGGGAGAATAAGATAGTCTTCCGCTCCCGATTTTTCCGAGAGCTTTTTTATTTCTTGTTCAAGCGAGTATTCGGAAGGAAGAGTTATCGTAAACCATATATTATATTTGTGGTTTCTTAGATAATTATGACTCACTCCGCTATGCGAATTTATTATTTCTGCAGCCGAATCCGCCGATTTATCCGCTACCTTAAAGGCCGCAAGAGTGCTTTTATAGCCGATATTGTGCGAATCGAATATTGCGCTTATCTGTCTGATAATTTTACCGCTTTTCATGCGTAATATTCTGTCTATTGCTTCATCTTCTTTTATGCCGGTAATATTGGCAATTTCTAAGAAAGGGTGTTTGGCGATAGGAAAATCGGACTGAAGAATATTTAATATTTTTCTGTCTGTAAGTTCAAGTTCCATAGATTTTAAATTCGGCAAAATATAATTAATAATTTTATTTATATAAATTATAACAGTTTAGCCGAATAACCGTCAAGAAAAAAGAAAAACCTCCGATCGTATTAAATTTTAACGATTGGAGGTTTTCAAACAATTTTTTGCGTTATCTTTTAGTTTTAAATTATCCTCGGACGATTACTTTAAAGACTCAAGATATTTTGCAATAGTATTAACATCTGAAGCCGGCATGTTTTTGTGATTCGGCATAATAGCCATATAGGACTTTCCGTTAAGAGTAACCGTACTTCCTGAAGCAAAATGCGCTCCGGGATTTACTATCTGCGTTTTAATCCATGAAAGGCTCCTCTGGGAACCTATATGAGAAAGATTCGGACCTACTTGCCCGCCGTGACCGTCGATGGTATGACAGGCTATACATCCTTCAGATCTAAATAATGCAGGGCCGGAAGCAGCAAAAGCCGAAACTGCAAACGACGATACTCCTGCAAATACTACAGCGGCAGTAATTAATTTACCCATTTTTGAAAACATTGTAATTCACCTCCTTTTTTTTAATAAATATTATTATATCTCAATAATATTTTAACGATAAAAATAATCAATAAAAAATTAAAGCGCAAAACTATAGATAAAATTTAAAAAATAAAAAATTAATAATTTATAAATTACGGTATTTAATATAGGTAAATTCGGTATTTTTAAATAATAAATTTATGTCTGTCCTGAACGCCGTCAAATAACGCCGGCATTGGACAGACATAATGATTAATAGAAAAATTATTTCAATGATTCAAGATAACTGGCAAGAGCGTTAAGCTTTGAAGCCGACATATGCTTATGCGCAGGCATAATAGCCGTATAAGATTGTCCGTTTATAGTTACGGAACTGCCCGCCGCAAAATGAGCGGAAGGGTTTGTAATCTGAGTTTTAATCCAAGAAAGGCTTCTTTTGCTGCCGACATGTGAAAGGTCCGGTCCAACCGAACCGCCCTGTCCGTTAATAGTGTGGCAGGCTATGCATCCTTCCGAGCTGAAAAGCGAAGAACCGGTGGAAGCAAAAACCGTAGTAGCGCTAAAAGTTAAAGCAGAAGCAATTAATAAAGACGAAATTACTTTTTTCATTTTCATAATAATTCTACCCCCTTAAAATTAAATAAATTAATAATGCTTTGTTTCTTTATTATCAAATAATATACTAAAAAAAAAATTAAGTCAATATTTTTATCTGTTTTTTTATATATTTTTTTCTTGCATTTTTCGGTAAATAACATATAATAAAAAATCGTGTAAAATTTTATTTATTTATTAAAATTTAGCTGGGGATTTTAGTTCTCCGAAGGAGGTATGTAAAATGAATTCATTAGGAACGCATTTGCTTTTAGAATTAAAAAAATGCAGAAAAAATATCTTAGACGATCTTGAGTTTGTAGAAACTGCAATGCTGGATGCGGCATCGGAAGCAAAAGCTACGATAGTCGAGCATAAATTTCATGAGTTTAATCCGTTCGGAATAAGCGGAATGGTTATTATTGCCGAATCTCATCTTTCTATTCATACATGGCCCGAATACGATTATGCGGCCGTAGATATTTTTACTTGCGGCGACATAATTAAACCTCAGGAGGCCGCAGAATTTTTAGTGGAAAGATTCGGTTCGTTAGAGCCGCAAATTATGGAAATAAAAAGAGGCCTTATATCTATTTACAACGAAGAACTTCCTCATAAAGTACTCTGCGAGGAGAAGCTCGTCGCTCGTTAGCGTGCAATTCCTCTTAAATTTTCGTCGAATTTGGCGTAATAAGATATTTTCTGGGAAGC
This sequence comes from Candidatus Acidulodesulfobacterium acidiphilum, assembly GCA_008534395.1. NCBI lineage: Bacteria > Candidatus Acidulodesulfobacteriota > Candidatus Acidulidesulfobacterales > Candidatus Acidulidesulfobacteraceae > Candidatus Acidulidesulfobacterium > Candidatus Acidulidesulfobacterium acidiphilum. The sequence goes on along the minus strand of SHMQ01000004.1, from coordinate 110,675 downwards.
CCCTGCATCTGTTTTTTTTAAATCTGCAAGGGCTTTTTTTATGCTTTCTTTATCGAACGGCTTTTTTAAAATAAAACCGTTCGAAATATTTATAAGGTCTAATAAGGGAAACATGACGAACAGCCGCTTAAAAATCTCCTTGTGAGGAATTTTTAAATCCGGTAAATCTATATGAATATATTTTTTTGAACTGACATTATAAGCAAAAAGAATATCTATATCAATAACACGGGGCATATATCTTACCGAATATTCTTTTCTGCCCATAATTTTTTCGATATTTTTAAGAAACGACAACAGTTTATGAAAAAAACTTGAGAAGTCGTCTATATTATTATACGATTTTGCCTGAATGCTAAGAATAACAGCGCAGTTTAAAAAGAAAGGCTGATTTTCGTTTCCGACCGGAGAGGTTAGATATATGGACGAAACGCCTGAAATCTTTACATCAGACAGCGGACTTTTATGCTTAGGGCTAATTCCGCTAAAAACTTTTGCTCCGTTTTTAATAAAATCCAATGCTTTTAATAAGTTAGACTCTTTATCGCCGACATTACTGCCTAATCCTAAACATACGATAAAATCTTCCTCGTCAAGCTTAGCGTCTGCTAAAATCATGCTCCCATTCTTACTAAAGCTTCTTTTATACGGTTTTCGCTTATAGTCAATGAAAACCGCACAAAACCTTCGCCGTTTTCGCCGAAACCTGAACCGGGCGTAACTATTATTCCCGTTTCATTTAAGAGCGATACGGCAAAATCCTTAGAAGTCATGCCTGTTTTAGGAACATGCGCCCAAACGTAAAACGTTGCATCGGATTTATACACTTTATAACCCAATTTTTCCAAACCGGACACTAAAAGTTCGCGTCTTTTTTTATATATTTTATTATTATCCTCGACTGCTTTAAGCTCGTTGTCTAATCCGTAGGCTCCGGCAAGCTGAATGGCTTGGAATACTCCGGAATCCAGATTTGTTTTAACGGCTCCGAGTCCCTTTATTATTTCTTCGTTTCCTGCCGCAAACCCTATCCTGAAACCAGTCATATTAAACGTTTTAGAAAGCGAATGAAACTCTATTCCTATTTCTTTTGCGCCGTTTGCTTCAAGAAAGGAATCGTTCCCCTTTTCGCCCGTATAAACTTCGGAATACGCAAAATCATGCGCGACTATAATTTCATTGGTCTTTGCAAATTTTACTACCTCGTTGAAAAAATGTCTGTCCGCCGATGCGGAAGTAGGATTGTTCGGATAATTAAGAAACATAAGTTTTGCTTTTTTTAAAATATCGTTGGGTATAATTGAAAAATCAGGCAAAAAATCGTTTTCTTCTTTAAGCGGCATAATATAAGGGATGCCGCCGGCAAAAATAGTGCCTGCCCTGTAAACTGGATACCCAGGATCCGGTATCAAAACTACGTCGCCCGGATTAACAAAAGCAAGAGGTAAATGTCCTATTCCTTCTTTTGAGCCTATTAAAGACAGAACTTCGGTTTCCGGGTCAAGCGTAATATTAAATCTTTTTTTATACCAGTTCGAAACCGATTCCCTAAATTTCAAAAGACCTTCATATGAAGGATATTTTTGATTTGCGTCTATTTCGCTTTCTTTCTTTAAAACATCGACTATTGCTTTCGGCGTCGGCAGGTCGGGGTCTCCGATTCCAAAACTTATAATATCGACGCCCCTAGCTTTTACTTGAGACTTTAGTTTATCTATTTCAGCAAAAAGATACACCGGCAATTGTTTAAGTCTATCGGACTGATTAAGACGCATGAATAGTAATCCTCCTTAAGAAATAATTATTTTTATTAATATTTTATAATAAAATTTTTTCTAAGTCTATATATTTTAAAGCAAAGTCTTTGTGTACTTTTATTTCTCCGTATCGTTTTTCTTTAGGAATAAATGGAATTTCGCCGATAATAGGAACATCGGTAAATTCGCATAAAATTTCTTTGTTGGAGGATACGCTTTCATCTTTTTCGCCTAAGACATTGTTTATAATTATGCCGGACATTTTAATTCCTTTATTCAATGCATATTCTATACTCAAAAGCGTCTGGTTTATCATTCCTAAACCGGCTTTAGTAACTAAAACAACCCCTGCGTCTAAATATTTTGCGATATCTATCATAAAATGACCGCGTTTTAAGGGAACAAGCATTCCGCCTGCTCCTTCCACCAGCATATAATCGTGAATTTTATTAAGTTCGTAAAATTTAAAAAGGATTTCCTTAATACATAATTCTCCGCCTTCTTTTTTAAGCGCCGCATAAGGCGACAGAGGCAGCCGGAAAGTATACGGAGTTATAATGTCTAGATTTTCTTTTAAATCGCAGTATGTCTTAACGTAAAAACCGTCTATATATTTTTTTAAGCCGTCTTCGCCGGTTTCGACGCCGGTTTCGACGGGCTTCATATAGCCGGCATCATAACCTTTCTCCTTAATAGCCGACAACAGCAGGGAACTGCAAAATGTTTTACCTATGCCGGTATCGATTCCAGTAATAAAAAATATTTTCTCAGCCATATTTTAAACATTAAAAAAGTTAATAGAAATGTGCAATCTATAAAAAATAAACAAAATATGAGCGCTATATATTTAAAAATTAACAACAAAAAGGCGGCAGAAAATTAATCTGTCGCCTTTTTTCCAATAAAATTCAAATTTCATGAAAAATTACTTTACGCCTAATTTTTTAAGCGTCATTGGACCTATTATACCGTCTGCCTTAAGTCCGTTTTTTTTCTGAAAAGCTTTAACGGCATTCGTAGTAACCGGTCCGATCATTCCGTCAACCTTGCCTTTAAAAAATCCGTCTTTAGCAAGAGCCTGCTGAACAGCCTTTACTGTAGCGGAAGATACTGTTTTAACGGCTTTTTTTACGGCCATCTTCTTGGCTACGACTTTTTTAGCTGATGCTTTTTTTGCCTGTTTAACTGCGGCAAAAGAGCTGGAAGGTATTGCTATTAAAGTTAGGAACAAAATCGATAATAATACTTTTTTCAATTAATTTCTCACCTCCTTATTAAAAATATTTAATTAATATTTTTACCATTTTTAATTATTAATTGCAACTTAATTTTAATTTGTCAAAGCACCTTTTTTATAGTGCTTATAAATTCTACCGGGTCGAATTTTACCACATAAAAATCTGCGCCGGCACGCTCTCCTTTTTCAGAATTTTCGGTCCCGCTCAAGGAAGAGTGCATTATAATCGGAATATTTTTATACTTATCGTCGGACTTTAAGGTCTTAGTGAATGTATAGCCGTCCATAACGGGCATCTCGACGTCGCAAATAATTGCGCTAAAATTATACTTATCTTCATAAACCTCATCAAGAGCTGCTTTTCCGTTTTCTGCAAGCACTGTTTTGAATCCTTCCTTAGTTAATGCATTATTTATTATTTTTCTCGCCGAAGACGAGTCGTCGACTATAAGTATAGTTTTATTGCCGCCGAATTCATTTTTTTCAGTTTCTATTTCCATATTTTCCCTGTTGTAAAAACCGAGTTCGTCGACTATCGATTCAAAGTCCAGCAAAAGAAGAAGTTCGTCGTTTTCGACCTTGATAATTCCCGTTACTTTAGAATCTACCGAACTTACAGACGACAGTTCCGGAGCGCTGATATCGTCCCATGAAACACGCCTTATTTTTGTGGTTTCATGTACTATAAATCCTACTTTTATCCTATTAAATTCAGTTATTATAACCTTATAATTCTTTCTGTTTAATTCTTCCGGTTCGACAATGCCCATCCATTTGGGGAGATTGACCAAAGGAACGACGTTGCCCCTTAAATTAAACATGCCCTCTACAAACTCCGAAGTATTAGGGGCTTCGGATATATCTTCCGGCATTTTAATAATTTCTATAACCTTTGCAACGTTTATCCCGTAAATGCCTTCTCTTTCCTCGCCTTCCTCGTCTATGCGAAACAGCCTGAAATCGACCAATTCCATTCTGTTTTGACCTACTTCTAAAATATCGTGGCCGGGATTTATCCTATTTGCCATAGCCTTTCTCCTTTAACAAAAAATTAATTATTTGTACAAATATCGGCGTTACAATATAAATTATAACTTATTCGTCTAACCAGGGATTTTCTTCGACTTCTATAATATCGCCGGCGTGGTCTTCGGAAATTATTCTGTTCCTTCCTCTTTTTTTTGCTTCGTAAAGAAGATCGTCCAATCGTTTCAAAAGTCCTGTCGGGTTGCTATCAAACTCTGTTCTGTAAAAAGTAACTCCCATACTGACGGTTACTTTTTTTATATCTTTTGTTTTAACGTTTAAAACCATCTGCTTAATTTTTCTCGCCACGTCCAATGCGCTCGTTATTTCGGTAGAAGGAAGGCAAAGTATAAACTCTTCCCCTCCAAATCTTGACGCAATGTCGGTTTTTCTGGTATTTGATTTTAATATATTTGAAATCTCTTTTAAAACTATGTCTCCTTTATCGTGTCCGTATGTATCGTTTATTTTTTTAAAGTGGTCTATGTCGCACATAATTAACGTCAGCGGAATACCGTATCTTGAACTTTGATTGAATATATTTTCATAAAACATGTCGAAATATCTTCTGTTATAAAGACCGGTAAGCCCGTCGGTCAAAGCCATATTTTCGAGGTCTTGATCGAATATTTTTTTCTTAAACTTTATTACAATTGCAAATAAGGCTAAGGTTAAAATAAATATAAACGGCTCTGTATATAAAATAATGCTTGAATTATTAGCCGATATATTTATAAAATTAATAATTAAAACTATAGCGGTCGATATAATCTGTAAAAAAATCAGCGAAATTATAACATAATAATATCGTCTCTTATCCATAATATTTTTAATTATTTTTTATAAAACTTAAATTATCTTAAAAGCATTTATCAAATTTTATATTTTTTTATAAATTATTACAATTTATTTTTTCACCTTTTTTAGCTTTTGCCGTCTAAATTTTAAACCGGATATTTTTATTATTTTACCTTTATGACGAAATTAAACAAGCATTCCGAAACCGCTCTTGAAAATATAATTGTTTTAATATTTATTTTCGTTCTTGCGGTTATAATAATAAACAGGTATTACGTCTATGTCAAATTAGCAAAAAAAACAGAATATGTCCAAGAAATCCAGGAATTAAACCTTGCATTGATTTCATACAGAATAAAATATAAAAAATTTCCCAAAAATCTTTCCGTTTTAATTAAAAAAGGCTATATCAAAAACATTAAAACCGATAAGGACGGCTATCCGCTTTCGCCTTTTAATAAAAGATTTATTTACGCCAGAAAATACGGGAGAGTGTATAACCCAACTTCGCCAATAAAGTCTAAAAACCCTTGATACTCCTATGTCTCATTTTGTATTAGCCTCCTAATTGACTGGAATAAAATAAGACGCTATAATTAAGTCAATCGAAGGGTAAAAAAAATGGGATTAAATTTAAGGAGTAGCTAATACATTTAAAATTCAATTGCGAAGTTTCTAACGATGAGATTGAGTACGCATCCTTTCAAAAGGTGAAGGAGCGAACTTTAGATTTATTAAGGATTATAAAATATAAGGCGTAAAACAAGGGATGCTTATGAAAAAGGCGGTTATAGCGCTCGATTTGGGCACTACCGGCAACAGGGCGATAGCTTTCGATAAAAACGGCGGACTCATACATTCTTCCTATCGCGAATTTCCGCAAATACATCCTAAGCCGGCGTGGGTCGAACAAGATCCGTACGATATATTAAATACGGCGGTTAAAGTTTTAAACGAAACGCTTGAACATTGCGGCTCTTACGAAATAGTTTCCTTAGGCATTACAAACCAGAGGGAAACCTCGGTGCTTTGGAATAAAAATACCGGAAAACCAGTGTATAACGCTATAGCGTGGCAGTGCAGAAGGACCGCCGGAACCTGCAAAGATTTATCCGAATACCGCAATCTTATAAAAGAAAAAACAGGCTTATTCTTAGACCCGTATTTTTCGGCTACCAAGATTAAATGGGTGTTAGATAATGTCGGCGGGGCGAAAAATATTGCGGAAAAAGGAGAATTGCTTTTTGGAACGGTGGACAGCTGGGTCCTTTGGAATCTGACCGGCGGTTCCGTTCACGCCACGGATGCTTCAAACGCTTCCAGAACGCTTTTGTATAATATAAATACCTTAAAATACGACGAAGAACTTCTTAAAATATTCGAAGTCAAAGAATCAATGCTCCCCTTGGTATGCGACAGCAATTATGATTTCGGCAACACCGAAAAAAAAATTACAGGAAAATCCATACCGGTAGTCGGAATTCTCGGCGACCAGCAGGCATCCCTTTTCGCGCATTCAGGTTTTGAAAAAGGAATAATAAAAAATACTTACGGAACCGGACTTTTTGCAATGATCGAAACCGGAAACAGAATTTACGCCTCCGATAAATTAGTCGCCACCGTCGCGTGGAAATTAGACGGAGAAGCTCATTACGCCCTTGAAGGCAGTATTTTTACCGGCGGCGAAATTATCCGGTTTATTAAAGACAATTTAGGTATAATAAGTTCGGCGGCGGAATCTTCCGATGCGGCAAAAAGCGTTATTTCCAACGAAGGAGTATATTTCGTTCCCGCTTTATCCGGCCTCGGCGCTCCGTATTGGGACCCGGACGCAAGGGGGCTTATTATAGGATTAACCGGAGCGGCTAATAAAAACCATATAATCAGAGCAGCTTTAGAATCTTTAGCATACCAGACCAAAGACGTCGTTATAGAATTCGAAAATACTTTAAAAAGCGGATTCGATTTATCGAAATATAAATTAAGAGTTGACGGCAAGGCAAGCGAGAACGATTTTTTAATGCAGTTTCAATCCGATATTTTAAATATGGTCGTCGAAAAAGCAGGTTTTACCGAAATGACGGCTTTCGGAATAGCCGGACTCAGCGCCGTAAGCACTGGTTTTTGGACTGACGCGATGTTCCGGAGATTCAAAAAAACCGAAAAAATATATAACCCGCAAATCGGCTATAATGCCGGAAACGCTTTGTACGCAAAATGGCGCGAAGCCGTTTTAAAATCTTTAAAGTGGGTATAATTCTATTACTTAAATAATGCTTGAAGATTAAAAAATGAGATAAAATAAATGTAAATTTATAAACAGTTTTGCATTGTTCTCATTTATCTGTTTTTTGTAAAGAGATTTGATCCCCTTGCGCATTTAAATTTGCTCCCTATATTTAATCTCTTGAATAAAATACTTTTCGCACCCTTTTATAATTTTACCGGCAGTTGCATATTTCTGTTTCACTGGACATCGATTTAAAATTAGTTAAAACGCCGAACGAAAAGTAATGTCGTTATAATTATAACATATTTTTATTTATGCTTTATAATGCCATTTAAGCTTTGAATTCAATCAAAAACTAAATTAGAATTGACAATATATAAGAAGTATCGTCGTTTGATAAAAAAATACGAGGTCTATATCGGAAGTATCAGTAAAACTAGATTTGAAATATAAATATTGATATATTTAGTGGTGGCGGTGCAGGGAATCGAACCCCGGACACTACGGATATGAGCCGTATGCTCTAACCGACTGAGCTACACCGCCAAGATTTAAATATTATAGCAATTATTTAAAATATCTTCAATAGCTTTAATTTTAGTTTTTGGCGTTTGAACCGGAAATATTATAAATCGCAATATAGCTCTTTGGGCTTTTAAAAGGCGTTCCAGGATTTTCTACTATTGCATCCGCAAGATACGTCGCGCCGTTTTCTTTAAAAACTGAAAAACCGGCGCTGTAACCTACTACCGGTTTTATTTCCCATATAGGATAAAAACCTATCTTATTCCATGCAACGCAGAAAATAGAGGTTTTTATAAAATAGTTTAAATGATGCAGGAATGCTCCCTGTTTGTAATTTTTTAACACAATAATTTCAGGTTTCTTTTGAATATTGAATCCGCTGATCTGTGCCGGTATATTATATATAAGTCCGCCTGTATATGAGGAACTTTCTACTCCGCTGAAAGATGGAACTCTAACTTGCAGTGGCGAGCCCCCATATGTTTTTGAGCCGGTATAGATTGTTTTCCCATTGCCGTTAATGATCATCAAATTACCGGATTTTGACAGCGCAACAAGATATTTTTTACCGTTTTGCTTAAAATTTCCGTAAACCGTGCCATAAAGGGTTATGTCGTTAAAAAAAGTCAGCATGGTTGATTTCGTTAATGAATTTGTGCTTTTATTAAATTTATAGATATAGGTATTCCCGCCGAACTGACCTATAGGATAATAATTCTGTCCAGTTACATAATCGTTAAAATATCTTCCTGACGGCACTACCGAGATAGGCTTTTGTCCGACGATAACCCTTCCTAAACCTGGCATATTCATAACCCTTAAAAATATGCCGTAATTCTTGGTCAGCTTTACAAGTTTTCCGTTCCTGTAAATTAGCATATACGATATAATCATACCTAATTTTGCTTTGGTTAAAACTATTGCATTGTAATTTTTAGAAATATTATAAATTCCAAGATATATAACGTTAGATCTGACCGAAAGATTATACTGTGCGAGTTTTTTAAGATTTCCGTTAAGCGAAAGTCCGTACAATATTACCCTATGTCTTGTAGCTACTGCGGTTTGAATTCCGTTTTTTAAAAACCTGCCGGCAGTTATTGCTTGAATAACGTATTTCTTTGAAACCGATTTCGTCATTCCTTCATTATTTTGGGCGAATCTTTTTATAAAAATAGAACTTTTTGCCCTTGCCTGATTTGAAAATGTCGGAGATACGGCAGAGACAGCAGGAACGGTTGGATGAACAGGCGAAACTGAAGATTGAACCGCATATTCGTTTGATTCGATCTCTTTTTTTATTACGGCGGATAATTCGTTGATATCGTCAACTATAAAGTTTACGCCGAGCGCACTAATGTGGTTTCTGAATATTACCTGCCGTTTTGCCGAATCAAAAATATTAGTCTGAATAATAAAAACGTTGCCTATTTTTTCTATTCTTCCATAGATAACGTATTTTGAATTAAAATGCTTAGAAAGGTTTAAAAGACTTGACGAGGAAAAATTAGCATGTGTTTTTTCAATATAAGAGGCAATATCGGAGTTACGTATCACCGCTATTTTTTTCCCGGCGATATTTGAACTTAAAATTAAAGGAACGCTCTTTCCAATATATGCATATCTTTCATAGTTAGACGATATAATTTTATAGGGTAAAATTGAAACTTTAGCGATTGCAAAAACGTTTTTTTGAACCGATAACGACGCAAAAGAAAAAAACAATACTAAAACTATTAATTTTAAAAATTTTTTTGTATTCATTTTATCCCCTATATTATATTTTATATATATTTTAAATATTTTAACATAATTTAACTATTTGTCAAATGATCGTCGTTATAAAAAAATTAATGCAATAATAAATTTAAATACATTCTGAATAATTCATTTCCATAAAAAATAAAAAAAACGGACGCTAACGATAAAAATGGACCGAAAGGTACTTTAAAATTAGAAATGCTTTCATGTAAAGATTCTTTTTGTTGTTGGCCTCTTTTAAATTTTAAAATAATAAATAATGCTAAAAATCCTAACAATGCTAAAACCGCGCCTATAAAAATCGTAAAAATTACGCCTTTTAATCCTAAAAATGCGCCAATTCCGGCTATTAACTTAATATCTCCTCCGCCAAGTCCTTCGCGTTTTTTAATAAATTCATAAAAAAAAGCGATTAAGAAGAAAAATAAACCTCCGGCGAGAAATCCGTATAACGGAAATAAGAATGAGGTATGTAAAAGGAAAATATTTAAAATAAAACCTGAAATTATAAGAAGTATATTTAAAGAATCAGGAATGATGCTGTGAAACAAGTCGATAAAAGCTATGGGAATAAGAATAAAAAGAAAAAATGCCGAAATAATCCATCTATCAAAAATAAAACCTAAATATTCTTTAAAATAATTTACGTCATAAGCATTAATTGAGTAATAGAAAAAAGATTTATAAAAAAATTTTAAAAACAGTGCATAGAGCAGTAAACCGGTTAAAATTTCAATTGCAGGGTATATTATAGAAATTTTATTTCCGCAGCTTCTGCACTTACCTTTCAAGATTATATAGCTTAAAACCGGAATGTTATCGTAAAACTTAATTTTTTTGCCGCATGCAGGACATGCCGACGAAGGAAAAACTATGGAAGTATTATTAGGAAGGCGGTAAATTACGACGTTTAAGAAACTTCCTATCGAAAGGCCGATTAAAAAAATAAAAATAGAAACAATGACAAAACCTTCAAAGGAAAATAAAAAATTTACAAAATTCGTCTGATTTAAAATCATAAATAAATTTTAAGATTTTATAAAATAAAAAACCCCGTAATAATGTTTTGGTTATTTCATTATTCGGGGTATTTAAATCCGGTAACGACCTACTCTCTCATGCAGCTACCCGCATAATACCATCGGCGCTGTAGGGCTTAACTTCCGTGTTCGGAATGGGAACGGGTGTTTCCCCTATGCTATAGTTACCGAAAACTTGTCTATAAAATAATTGAACGAAAATTAAGCAAATTAGTACAGGATCAGGCTTAAAAAATAATGATTAAGCCTCACGATCTATTAGTATCGGTAAGCTAAACACATTGCTGCGCTTACACACCCGACCTATCAACCTCATAGTCTATGAGGGATCTTTAGCTGTGTTGCCACAGGGGAAATCTAATCTTAGGGGGGGCTTCCCACTTAGATGCTTTCAGCGGTTATCCCTTCCGAACATAGCTACCCAGCCATTACCACTGGCGTGATAACTGGAACACTAGAGGTTCGTCCATCCCGGTCCTCTCGTACTAAGGACAGCTCCCTTCAAATTTCCTACGCCCACAACAGATAGGGACCGAACTGTCTCACGACGTTCTAAACCCAGCTCGCGTACCACTTTAATTGGCGAACAGCCAAACCCTTGGGACCTGCTACAGCCCCAGGATGTGATGAGCCGACATCGAGGTGCCAAACCTCCTCGTCGATATGAGCTCTTGGAGGAGATCAGCCTGTTATCCCCAGCGTACCTTTTATCCGTTGAGCGATGGCCCTCCCATGAGGGACCACCGGATCACTAAGACCTACTTTCGTACCTGCTCGACCCGTCAGTCTTGCAGTCAAGCTCCCTTATGCCTTTGCACTCTACAGCTGGTTTCCAATCAGCTTGAGGGAACCTTAGCGCGCCTCCGTTACTCTTTAGGAGGCGACCGCCCCAGTCAAACTACCCACCAGACATTGTCCTAAATCCGGATTACGGATTGTAGTTAGAAACACAGAAAAATAAGGGTGGTATTTCAAGGTTGACTCCACCACGGCTAGCGCCGCGGCTTCCCAGTCTCCCACCTATCCTACACATATCGTTCCATATTTCAATGCCAAGCTATAGTAAAGGTGCATGGGGTCTTTCCGTCTAGTTGCGGGTAACCGGCATCTTCACCGGTAATTCAATTTCGCTGAGCCTCTGGTTGAGACAGCGCGGAAGTCGTTACGCCATTCGTGCAGGTCGGAACTTACCCGACAAGGAATTTCGCTACCTTAGGACCGTTATAGTTACGGCCGCCGTTTACCGGGGCTTCAATTCAAAGCTTCACGCCTTGCGGCATTAACCTCTCCTTTTAACCTTCCGGCACCGGGCAGGCGTCAGTCCCTATACTTCGTCTTGCGACTTTGCAGAGACCTGTGTTTTTATTAAACAGTCGCTACCGCCATTTCATTGAAGCCTGCTAAAGCTTACAGAGTAAATCTTTAACTAAAACAGGCACACCTTATCCCGAAGTTACGGTGTCAATTTGCCGAGTTCCTTAACCAGAGTTATCTCAAGCGCCTTAGGATACTCTCCCAGTCTACCTGTGTCGGTTTGCGGTACGATTACAATATTAACTCGCTACGAGGATTTTCTTGGCAGCATGGAATCGGTCGGTTTATGAATCTTTCGACTCTCCTATTCGCATCTCGGACTTAAAGATACCCGGATTTTCCAAAGTATCAATCCTACCTGCTTAAACCTGCTATTCCGTCAGCAGGACAACCTATCCTTCTGCGTCCCCCCTTCACTGGTGACGCTAATATTGTAGTACGGGAATATTAACCCGTTTCCCATTATCTACGCCTTTCGGCCTCGACTTAGGGATCGACTAACCCTGAGAGGATTAACCTTGCTCAGGAAACCTTAGACTTACGGCGAATATGTTTTTCACATATTTTCTCGCTACTTATGTCAGCATACTCTCTTCCGATTCCTCCAGCAGTTCTTTCGATCTACCTTCAGCGGTTGTCGGAATGCTCCTCTACCCCATGTATTTACATACATAGTCGCAGCTTCGGTATCATGCTTAGCCCCGGTACATTTTAGGCGCGGATTCACTTGACCAGTGAGCTATTACGCTTTCTTTTAAGGATGGCTGCTTCTAAGCCAACCTCCTGGTTGTCAATGCGCTTCCACATCCTTTTCCACTTAGCATGAATTTTGGGACCTTAGCTGGCGATCTGGGTTGTTTCCCTTTTGACCATAGAAGTTATCTCCTACAGTCTGACTCCCGCAATAACATAACCGGTATTCGGAGTTTGATTGAGTTTGGTAGTCCGGTAAGACCCCTAGCTCATCCAGTGCTCTACCCCCGGTTACTAATTTGCGAGGCTATACCTAAATATATTTCGAGGAGAACCAGCTATCTCCAAGTTTGATTGGCCTTTCACCCCCATCCACAGTTCATCACCTAACTTTTCAACGTTAGTGTGTTCGGACCTTCACAGGATTTTACTCCTGCTTCATCCTGACCATGGATAGATCACTTGGCTTCGGGTCTATTACGTATAACTAATTCGCCCTATTAAGACTTGCTTTCGCTTCGGCTCCACCATTAACGGCTTAACCTTGCTATACATAATAACTCGCTGACTCATTATGCAAAAGGCACGCAGTCGCTCTGCTTATTATTGCTAATAAACATAGAGCTTCTACTGATTGTAAACATATGGTTTCAGATACTATTTCATTCCCCTCTCGGGGTGCTTTTCACCTTTCCCTCACGGTACTAGTTCACTATCGGTCATCCGGTAATATTTAGCCTTCGGAGATGGTCCTCCGTAATTCCTGCAAAATTTCACGTGTTCCGCAGTACTTGAGAATATCTTATGGAGACTAATTCATTTCGTTTACGGGATTATCACCCACTATGATCAACCTTTCCAGACTGTTCAACTATGAATTAATTTTGTAACTCCATCGGGTCTCTGTAAAACCCCAAAGACATCTCGTAACCCCATGCATAAAACGCTTACAGGCTATAATTATGCATGGTTTAGGCTCTTTCCGTTTCGCTCGCCGCTACTAAGGAAATCACTATTGTTTTCTTTTCCTGAGGGTACTTAGATGTTTCAGTTCCCCTCGTTCGCCTCTATAACCTATGAATTCAATTATAGATACCGAAATTTTATCTCGGTGGGTTTTCCCATTCAGAAATCACTGGATCATAGCTTGTTAGGCAGCTCCCCAATGCTTATCGCAGCTTACCGCGTCTTTCATCGCTTCCGGATACCAAGGCATCCACCATACGCTCTTAGTAACTTAATCTATATTAAAACATTCGCCTTGATCCTAATCACTAATTGCTTAATTTCACATTCAATTTTCAAAGAGCAAATAAAAAATTTAACCGGTATTAATAAAATGGTGGAGGTGAACGGAATCGAACCGATGGCCTCCTGCGTGCAAAGCAGGCGCTCTGCCATCTGAGCTACACCCCCGATATAAGCCTTAAGCTAATGGTGGGCCTATCTGGACTCGAACCAGAGACCTCACGCTTATCAGGCGTGTGCTCTAACCACCTGAGCTATAGGCCCATAAGCCTTTATAGCCAATAAATGCTAACCGGTATTTCAAAACTAAACAGCACGCTTAATATTTTACTCCCTTAAAAGGAGGTGATCCAGCCGCAGGTTCCCCTACAGCTACCTTGTTACGACTTCACCCCAATTACCGGCAACACCTTAAGCGTTAGCCTCTCTTGCGAGTTAGCATCACGATTTCTAGTATTGCAGACTTTCGTGGTGTGACGGGCGGTGTGTACAAGGCCCGGGAACGTATTCACCGCGGCATGCTGATCCGCGATTACTAGCGATTCCGACTTCATGAAGTCGAGTTGCAGACTTCAATCCGAACTGAGGACTGCTTTTTGGGATTTGCTTATTTTCACAAATTCGCTTCCCTTTGTACAGTCCATTGTAGCACGTGTGTAGCCCTGGATATAAAGGCCATGAGGACTTGACGTCATCCCCACCTTCCTTCGGTTTATCACCGACAGTTCCTTTAGAGTGCCCAACTTAATGATGGCAACTAAAAGTAAGGGTTGCGCTCGTTGCGGGACTTAACCCAACATCTCACGACACGAGCTGACGACAGCCATGCAGCACCTGTCTCTCTGTTTCCTTACGGAAAAAGCTAAATTTCTTCAGTTGTCAGAGGATGTCAAACCCAGGTAAGGTTCTTCGCGTTGCGTCGAATTAAACCACATGCTCCACCGCTTGTGCGGGCCCCCGTCAATTTCTTTGAGTTTTAATCTTGCGACCGTACTCCCCAGGCGGAACACTTAACGCGTTAGCTTGAGCACAGAAAGATAAATCTCCCCATACTTAGTGTTCATCGTTTACAGCGTGGACTACCAGGGTATCTAATCCTGTTTGCTCCCCACGCTTTCGCGTCTCAGCGTCAGAAATGGTCCAGAAAGCCGCCTTCGCCGCCGGTGTTCTTCCTAATATCTACGAATTTCACCTCTACACTAGGAATTCCGCTTCCCCCTACCACTCTCTAGTCTAACAGTTTTAAGTGCACTTTTCAGGTTGAGCCTGAAGATTTCACACCTAACTTATTAAACCGCCTACACGCCCTTTACGCCCAGTAATTCCGAACAACGCTTGCACCCTCCGTCTTACCGCGGCTGCTGGCACGGAGTTAGCCGGTGCTTTCTCTAATAATACCGTCAATCCCGTATTGTATTAGAATGCGGGAGTTTCTTCTTATTTAACAGAGCTTTACAACCCGAAGGCCTTCATCGCTCACACGGCGTTGCTGCGTCAGGGTTTCCCCCATTGCGCAATATTCCCCACTGCTGCCTCCCGTAGGAGTCTGGACCGTGTTTCAGTTCCAGTGTGGCTGATCATCCTCTCAGACCAGCTAACCATCTTTGTCTTGGTAGGCCATTACCCTGCCAACTAACTAATGGTCCATAGGCTCATTTATAATCGATAGCATTGTGAAGAGGCCACCTTTGGTACCGCATCTTGTGACACGGTACGTTATCCGGTATTAGCAGTCCTTTCGAACTGTTATCCCGAACTTATAAGTAGATTACCTATGTATTACTCACCCGTTCGCCACTTTACTCATCCCTTGCGGGACTTTCACGTACGACTTGCATGTGTTAGGCACGCCGCCAGCGTTTGTTCTGAGCCAGAATCAAACTCTCTATAACAATAAATTATTATCAAGAAATTAACTGATTTGTTTTTAATGCTTTTTAATGCGTGCTGTTTAGTTCTCAAAGACCGATCTTCATTAGCAGGTTTGTTTAATACCTAATCTCGAAGTGTTAAAATAGTATATAAAAATGTTAAATCAATGTCAAGCGTTTTTTTAATCTTTTTTTAATTTTATTTTAAATATTTTTTTCTTTCCGGATTTTATAATAAATTCTTCAATGTTTTCAGCTACTTGAAAAAAGTCCTGCCCTACCTTAGACTCAATATTTTTTTCATTTAAAGTATCGAAATATATCTTAACCGCCCCCTGTTTGATAAGCCTTTTTGCTTCGCTTTTACTGGACGCGGCATCAACCTTTACTAAAAAATCTACTATTATATCAGACGAAACCGACGCTGTATTAATATTTTTATATTCGTTTTGCTTTGTTTCACCTTTTAAAAAATTACCGTATTCTTCATATTCAAGTTCAATAACCGTAAGGTCTTCCGGATTCACCTTCTTTTGAAACTTATCTTCAAAGTATTTTAGCGCTTTATCCGATTCGGTTTTATCGTAATATCTTTCTACTATCTCTGCGGCAAGTCTTTTTTTTGCAATTATTGGATTTAAACCGCCTTTTAATTCGGCTATTAAATTTTTTAATTCGTTATTCGATATAAAACTAAGGAGTTCATAGTATTTTATCATTATTTCGTCGGAGACAGACATTATCTTGCCGAACATATCGTTTGGTTCGTCTGAAACGCCTATATGGTTTCCAAGAGATTTGCTCATTTTGTTTTTGCCGTCCAAACCTTCAAGAAGCGGCATAGTCATTATAACCTGGGAAGCAAGTCCGAAACTTTTCATCAATTCGCGTCCCACTATAAGATTAAATTTCTGATCATTGCCGCCTATTTCGACGTCGGCTTCAAGAAACAATGAATCGAAACCCTGCAGAAGAGGATAGATAAATTCATGCATTGCAATAGGCCTGTTATCCTGGAATCTTTTTTCGAAATCGTCTTTTTCAAGCATTCTTCTGACCGTATAGTTAGAAGAAATCTTAATAAATTCGTCAAGATTTAAGTTTGACAGCCACCAGCTGTTAAAAAGGATTTTAGTTTTTTCCGGTTTTAAAATTTTAAAAGCTTGAGCTTTATAATCTTTAGAGTTTTTCAATACTTCTTCTCTCGAAAGCGGTTTTCGCGTCTCCGACTTTCCCGTAGGATCGCCTATCATTGCCGTAAAATCGCCTATTATGAAATATACTATATGACCCAAATCCTGAAAAGTCCGCAGTTTGTTTAACAAAACGGTATGTCCGAGATGTATGTCCGGAGAAGTAGGATCGAAACCGGCTTTTATTTTCAGCGGTATATTATTAGATACGGAATATAAAAGTTTTTCGTAAAGTCCTTCTTCTTTTATGAGCTCGACGCTTCCTCTTTTAATAGAGTCTATCTGCCTGTCGATTTCGATTTCTATCTCTTTTTTTAACATATTTAATTAAGTGGCTATTTTATAAATTTATCCGAATTTTTTCAATATTCTTACTTAATTTCGTTTTTTTGTCAATAGTAACTGCTACTCCGTTTAGTGCGATATCGTTTTCTTCCGGCTCGAATCTTTCGGGTATTCCGGTTAAATATCGTCTAATAGCTATTTCTTTATTTGTTCCGAGAACCGAATATTTTGAGCCTACCATTCCTACGTCGGTAATATAAGCGGTACCTTTAGGCAGAATAATATCGTCGTTAGTCTGTACATGCGTATGGGTACCCAGAAAAGCAGAAACTTCTCCGTCTAAATACAGCGCAAGCGCTTCTTTTTCTGAAGTAGCTTCAGCGTGAAAATCGATAATAATCGCATCGGATTTATCTCGAACTTCCTTTATAATATCTTTAGCAACTGTAAAAGGAGAATCGGACAGAGCTTTCATAAAAACTCTTCCTTCTAAATTTACAACGGCTATTTTTCTATTAAATTTCGAATCGAATATTCCAAAACCTTTTCCATGAGATAAAGAAGGGTAATTTGCAGGACGCAAAAGCCTTTCATGATTATTAATATATGGAATTATGTTTTTTTGGTCCCATATATGGTTGCCTGTAGTTATAACGTCAATGTCTAAATTAAATAAAAAATCTGCGACATCCGGGGTTATCCCCATTCCGTGAGCGGCATTTTCGCCGTTTGCAATAATGAATTCAGGGTTATATTTATCTATTAACGAACCTATAAGCGATTTTACTGCCAAACGACCCGGTTTTCCAATAATATCCCCTATGAAAAGAATATTAATTTCGTTGTTATTTAGCAAATTCCGTAGCCCTCGTTTCCCTGATGACCGTAACTTTAATCTGACCCGGATACTGCATAGTGTTTTCTATTTTTTTTGCTATATCTTTAGATAATACTACCGAATCTTCGTCTGAAATTTTTTGACTCTGAACTATCGCCCTGATTTCTCTTCCTGCCTGTATTACGTAACTTTTTGCAACTCCGCTGAAAGAGTTTGCTATAGATTCAAGATCTTCGAGACGCTTTACGTATGTCTCGAACATTTCTTTTCTGGCACCGGGTCTTGCGGCGCTGAGAGCATCGGCAGCAGAAACCAGAACTGCAAGCACGCTGTTCGGCTCTTCATCGAAATGATGGGCGGCAATAGCATGAACCACTTTAGGCGATTCGCCGAATTTTTTTGCAAGATCGGCACCTATTATAGCATGCGAACCTTCTACTTCATGGTCGACAGCCTTGCCTATGTCATGTAAAAGCCCTGCTCTTTTAGCCTGTTTAACGTTGATATTTAATTCGGAAGCCATTATTCCGCAAAGGAATGCAACTTCAATCGAATGGTTATATACGTTTTGCGAATAACTCGTCCTGTATTTTAATCTGCCTAGAAGTTTAAGAAGTTCAGGATGTACTCCGTGAATTCCGACGTCGAACGTTGCCTGCTCTCCGGCTTCCTTCATAGTCTGATTAAGTTCTTCTTCAACTTTTACGACTATTTCCTCTATTCTTGCAGGATGAATTCTGCCGTCGGCAATCAATCTTTCCAAAGAAAGCTTGGCTATTTCTCTCTTAATAGGATTAAAAGAAGATAGAATAACAGCTTCAGGCGTTTCGTCTATTATTAAATCGACTCCGGTAGCGGCTTCGAGAGCGCGTATATTTCTACCCTCCCTGCCTATAATTCTGCCTTTCATTTCATCGCTTGGAAGTTGAACGGAAGATATAGATTTTTCTGCGACATAATCTCCGGCATAACGCTGTATAGCCGTAGCTATAATTTCTTTAGCTTTTTTATCCGCAATCTCTCTTGTTTCGTCCTCTATCCTCTTAATCGCTTTGGCGGATTCGTGCTTAGCTTCTTCAGTTATTGAATTTATAAGAATATTTTTTGCTTCCGTGGACGTCATGCCGGATATTTTTTCTAATTCGGCGATATTTTCTTTAATTTTGTCTTCTATCAATTTCTCTTTTTCGGAGATTGCTTTTTCGGATTGAGCAAGAATTTTTTCCCTTCTCATAAAATCGCTTTCTTTTTTCTCTATCAAAGATATTCTTTTTTCAAGATTGTCTTCTTTGAAGGATAATCTTTTATCGAGCTGATTTAATTCCTGCTTTTGAAGCCTTATTTCTTCGTCGGCAATTTCCTTTAGCCTTATAGATTCGGATTTAGCGGCTAAAACGGCTTCTTTCTTAATTTCTTCGGCTTTTTTTTCTGCTTCTCCGATAATATTAGCGGCTTTATAAGAAGAACTGCTTAACGAACCTTTGTCTACAAAATATTTAACTAAAAAACCGGCAACGAAAAATATTGCGGCAGTAATAATTATTAAAATCGGTAAAATATACCCAGTCATTTGTTTTCTCCTTATTTACTGCAAATCATAGTTCTATATCAACTTTATAGATTCCATTTTCCGTAATTATTGAATTCATTTTTACGTCTTCAGGCTCAAACTCCAATACATCGTTTTTAATAAACTGAAAGTCGTAACAAACGCCGATAAAATGAGAATTTTCGGCTTTTTTTAAAGACCTGTCGTAACAACCTTTGCCGTATCCAACCCTGTTTCCATATATATCAAAAGCTAACCCCGGCACAAAAAAAACATCTATATCTTTTTCGTCTATTTTATGACCGTTTTTTGGACTTAAAATACCGAAAGAATCCCTTTTCATAAGGTCTATGCTTTCAAATTTATAAAAACACATCCGTCCGCCGTTATCGCAAAATGGCATAAAAAACCGTATATCGCCGTTTTTGTTTTCGTCAATGAGATACTCTATCCTGACCTCATTTTTTATACTCATATATATTACGATTTTTTTAAATAGATTTAATATAATATAATCGTAAGCAATTTTGGAAATATTTAAGCTTGCCGCATTAATGTACGGTTCAGTTAATTCTATCCTTTTATTTTTCATTAATTCTCTTGCATCTTTTTTATTTATCATTTTAAAAGGTGTGATAAAATAGCGGAAGAAATAAAGAGAGAAAGGATAACCCCGCATGTACCGAAGAGATTTTTAAAATTGGACCTATAAAAAAATAGGTGGTAATCGTTTACCTGCTGAAAAAAGGAATTTTTGTTCCCAAAATTCCTTACCGTAGCAGACAGTGACAATCCCTTTCTATCCAACTGTTGGGTCAATTTTAACAACCAGCATCAAATACCGCAGGGTTTATAAAAAATTAAAATACTGCTAAATACTTATATTAAGACTTAGATATATATTTATATATATTATTTACTTTTTCCAAAACCCTTCTGCTCTCGTTATTAGTCTCCATTTTATTAGACATAAAATCATCCGCAATATTAAGCGCGGTTAAAACGGCTATGTTAAAAGAATCTACAGATCTAGTTTTTTTAACCACTTCATCCGCTTTTGCATTGATGTATTCCGCTAAAGATTCCAAATACTTTCTGTCTTTATCGCTGTTTAAAATAAATTTACGATTTAAAATTTTTAATTCTATAAGTTCGCTCATAACTGTATAGAATCTAAATTATTTAATATTTCATCTATTTTTTTTACTACAAAATCATTATCTGTTTCATAAGTTGAAATTTTATCTTTTAACTCTTTAATTTCATCATCTTTTGTTTTAACCTCCGCTAATAGTTTATCTCGTTCCGTTTTAATTTTCTCAAACGATTCCTTAATTAAAATAACCTTTTCTTCTATTATGCTTAAATTATTAATATCCATTTTTTGATTTCCCGAAAATAATTCATTCATAAGTTTAATTGCTAAATTTATTGATTAAATTGCACTGAATTATGCCGAAGTATATAAATGCGCGTAAGGTCTTGCGCTTGAAGGCACAATTTTATAAAACGGTTTTTTATATATCTCTTCTACGGATATATTGAAACTGTTTGAAAAGTCTGTTAAATATTCTTTTAAGAAATCTGCATCTTTATCGTCTATTTCATAAATCTCGGCTTCATTTGAAAACTTTGAAAAATCTATTTTTTTTCTAATAAATATAGTGCCTCCGTGCATGCCGGAAGCAAAATAATCTATATCTAATTCATCGGAATCATCGTCTTCCAGCCCCAGCAATACTATTACGCCGCCGGCCATATATTCTGCAAAGAAACTTCCTACTTTTCCTCCTATAATAATAACCGGCAGTTGTTCATTATATCCCTTCATATGAATCCCGACTCTGTAACCGGCATTACCCCTGATATATATCCTGCCTCCTCTCATGCCGTATCCTACTACGTCTCCGGCATCTCCGTTAATTATGATTTTACCGGCATTCATAGTATTGCCCACATTGTCCTGAGCATTATTGTTTACCGTTAAAGTAGGACCGTCCATAAAGGCTCCTAAATCGTTTCCCGGCGTTCCTTCTATATTGATAACTACATCGTCGCCTTTTATACCGTCGCCGATATAATACTGACCGTTAACGTTTTCTATAAAAAATTTTTTTATCCCGTTTGCTATGCCTTCTCTTATGAGCCTGTTAAGCTCTTTATAGTGCATTCCAGCTGCATCAATCGTCATCATATCCTTTTTTTATTGCTCCTTTTAATATATGATAATATTATATTCTAATTTTTACAAGCCGGCATGCTTAATTCCTAAGGCTTTTAATTCGGCGTCGGTTAATTCTATACCCCTTAATCTTTCTCTGGAGCCTCTCAAACTTTCTATGGAATTAACACCCATTGCTCCTAATACTTCCTGTATCTCGTGGCTCCATGCCGAAATAAGATTATATAATCTTTCTCCGTAAACTTCAGGATCCAATCTGCGAACAAGTTCCGGCCTTTGGGTAGTAATACCCCAGCTGCAATTTCCGGTATTGCATTTGCCGCAAACATGACAACCCATGACTATTAATGCCGCCGTCCCGATTGCTACGGCGTCTGCTCCTAGAGCGATAGCTTTTACGGCATCTGCGCTGGATCTTATGCTTCCTGCGGCTATTATAGAAGCTTCGTTTCTTATGCCTTCTTCCCTCAATCTCTCGTCAACCTGTGCAAGAGCAAGTTCAATCGGTATTCCCACATGGTCCCTGATAACGATAGGAGCGGCACCGGTCCCGCCGGAATATCCGTCAATATAAACTATGTCTGCGCCAGCTCTTACTATGCCGCTTACTATTGCGGCTATATTATGAACCGCAGCTACTTTAACCGATACCGGCTTTTCGTAATCTGTAGCTTCTTTAATTGCATATATAAGCTGTCTTAAATCTTCAATAGAATAAATATCGTGATGAGGTGCGGGAGAAATAGCGTCAGTTCCAACAGGAATCATCCTTGTCCTAGAAATATCGATTCCGATTTTTTCACCTGGAAGATGTCCGCCTATACCGGGTTTTGCGCCCTGTCCTATCTTAATTTCTACTGCCACGCCGCTGTTTAAATAATCCCTGTGAACGCCGAATCGTCCGGATGCAACCTGAACTATAATATTTTTGCCGAAAGGCACTAAATCGTCATGCAGTCCGCCTTCACCGGTATTCATAACTATTCCTAACGCCCTTGCCGCTAAGGCCATAGCCTTTTGGGCATTAAGAGAGATAGACCCGTATGACATAGCGCCGAAAACAAAGGGCGTTTGAAGTTCTATTTGAGGCGGCATTTTTGTTTTTAAAACAGGTTCGCCTTTTTCGTCGAAATCCAAGTCTAATTTTGAAGGTTTCTTGCCGAGATACGTTCTTAACTCCATAGGCTCTCTTAAAGGATCTATAGAAGGGTTAGTAACCTGACAGGCGTCCAGAAGTATATGGTCAAAATATTTTTTATATTTAAACGTGGTACCCATTCCTGAAATAACTATACCACCTGTTTCGGACTGTCTCCAGATATTTTTCACGAGCGGTTCCTGCCAGTTCGCATTTTCTCTGATAACGGTAGGATTTTTAATTATAGAAATAGCTCCTTCGGGGCAGTAGGTGTAACATCTGCCGCATGCTACGCATTTAGAATGGTCTGCAAGAATCTTGTCTCCGCCGAAACTGTAAGTTCCCCATCCGCAATTTTGGATGCATCTTTTACATCTCACGCATTTATTATGATCTATGACCGCTAAATATTCCGATTGAATATTGGAAAAAGAAGATTTTGTCATAAACTAAGCAGTCCTCCCTTCAAAGACGTCTTTTCTTTTATATCGTCAAACTCTACCATAACCGGTTCTCCTGCTTTCGGAGACCAAATCATGTCCGGAAACTGACAAACTGCACGAATAGCGGCTTCTTCCGAAGCGACGTATGTAAAATCGCCATTAGAAGCTGCGACAAGCGGCCTAAGTTTTATTCTATCGTTCATAGCCACCATGCCGCCCGAATATCCAAAAACTATAGCAAAAGGTCCGTTTAAAAGTGCGCTTCCGTAAACCTGTCTTAACGCCGTAAATAAATTTTTTTTGTCGTTTTCCATTTTATCTATTTTTTGATAAAACGGAGAAGCGAGCACCGTTAAAGCCAAACGTACGGGAATTTTATGTTTTCTTATTAAAAGATCTAAAATGTAGGTTATAACTTCCGTATCCGTTCTTAATGCCAGATTATATTTATACATCTCTAAATATCTTTTATTGATTCCGTAAGAAGATATTTCTCCGTTATGGACTATAGACCAGTCCAAAAGCGTAAAAGGATGTGCGCCTCCCCACCAGCCGGGGGTATTTGTAGGAAATCTGTTGTGCGCCGTCCACATATAACCTTCTATTTCTTCGAGTCTGTAAAAATCTGCTACGTCTTCCGGATAACCTACGCCTTTAAATGCTCCCATATTTTTTCCGCTTGAAAACACATAAGCGCCGTCATAATTTTGATTAATGAGCATAACGCTATTTACCACAAAATCATCGTCTTCCAACTCGTGAAACAACTTATCCTGCCTGTCGGATTTAGGTTTTATAAAATAACGGTGAAGATATGGATGGTCGTAAATTTTAGACGTCTTAAATGTAGGAATAGGCTCCTCTTTTTCCACGATGAAATTATTTCTTAGATATTCTTCGACGTCGGCCTTAGCGGAAAGATTATCGTACATTATATGGAAAGCGTAAAGATCGGCATAATCGGGATAATTGCCGTAAACGGCAAAACCGCCTCCTAAACCGTTTCCTCTGTCATGTTCCACCGATATAGCTTTTTTAATGTCGCTTCCGTTGGTCTTAACCTTTTTGGCGTTTATAATGCCGCATAGACCGCAGCCGGATATGTCTCTTTCCGTATTAAATTTATTTTTTATTTTTAACACTTTAATACCTCTACTTTTCGTAAATTTATTTATAAAACATACTTATAATTAAATATAACATATATACGTTTTTTTAACAATAAACCTATAAAATATTTTCGTCTAATATTCTTTTAAACTCATTATCTAAAACCTTTTTAGCGGGAGGAAGCCCCAGCTTTTTGCGCATTCCTTCCTGAGGATCGCCGAGCCTTAAAGTTTTAAAGAAAAGCTCTCCCGCTTTTTTAACTTTCTGCGGACCGACATCGTTTTTTAGCGCAAGATTTTTTAAAGTCGTAAGAACCTTTTCCCAACTGTAATTTTGAGGGCATAATTCGACGCATGTATGACATTCGAGACATTCCCATACTATTTTTGACGACATAGCTCTTTCGATATCGTTTTCTAAAATCATTTTTATTACTAAAGGCGGATTATAAGATTCAAAAGAAAGGCTCATAGGGCAGTCGTTTTTGCATGCGCCGCAGTTATAGCATCTGACTAACGAATCTTTATCGAAAATAGTAGTATAATCGGTTACAGCCTTAATTTTTTTAAATTTTTCAAGAAATTTTCCGGCTTTTATTTTATGCTGAGAAATTAGTTCTTCCGCTTCTTCTATGCCGAAAGCCAGACACATTAGCTCTTCTAAGGTTATAACCGGTATCTGACGCTTTACGCCTTCTTTCAAAAGCATATACTGGTTCGTGTCGAACTGCGTAAAGCACGAAGGACAAACGGTTGTGATTATGTCGGCTCCGCTTTCGTTAACGGCATCAAGTTTTATTCTTGCCATGACGAGAGATTTATCGTGTTCATCCACCCTGTCTAATGCCTGTCCGCAGCACATCATTTTGTTTTTATACTGGACCACGTTAGCTCCTAGAGCTTTTAAAATATTGTCGTATTTACGCGGCTCAAAAGGAGAATCGAAATTTATGGAATGCGACGGCCTTACTAAATGGCATCCGTAGTGTATTGCAATATTTAAACCTTTCAGCGGATACTTAACGTTTGCCCTTATTTTATCCAGCCCCACTTCGTCGTGGAGATGTTCTATAAAATGGTAAACGGACGTTTCGCCGGAAAAATTAAGATTTATTTTCTCTAGAGTTTCGTTAATTTTTTTCTGATACGGAAGGTCGGAAGCAACCTTGTTTCTAATCTGCTTAAGATTGGAATAACATCCTGTACACACGGAAATTATATCTGCATTCTGTTTCTCCGCAAGCGCTATATTCCGAATACCGGTTAAATCAAAAAGATTTTCGTCTATATTTTTAATTAAAGATTTTTCCGGACAGCACGTAAAAGAATCGATATCTTTATGTTTTATATTAAGCCTGTCCAAGACTAATCTCGTAGCTTTTTCCATAAACGGAAACTTAGCCTGTATAGTACATCCCCAAAAAAAAGTATATTCTCTATTCATATTTATTTTTTATTGTTATATAATTAATATAATATTGCTATTTATGCATATTCTATTTATTAAGTTATTAAAAAATAAACCGAGCATAAAATATGCATTATAAACAGTATAAAATATATTAAAAAAAAATTCAATTTTAAAATTATTTTTTTAAAAAACTATGGACATTTTTAATCAAGTCCAGCTTTTTGGATCGGCATCGGATTCGTCGTCGGACGTAAATTACGAAAAATCTTTTGCTTCTGCAAATATGCCTATTGCTATAAAAGGGGTTAAAGACGAAATAATTTACATGAACGAGCAGGCTAAAGTTCTTTCTAATTATTCCGGAGGTTCGATATTCATTTCTTATGACGAAAAATTGCCGGACGATATAATAAGAATCAATGAATTAACCGGTTTAAACATCAATAAAAAAGTTGACTTGAAAATGGCTTCAGGCAGAATCGACCAAAAATTTTTCCGTATAGACGGGATAACGCTTTTAAATAAATTCGGACTATTCTCGGGAACTTTGTTTATATATAACGAGTTCACGGCATCGGTAAAGTACTTTTTGAATTCAAGCGCAAAACAGGGAATCAATAATTGCGTTTTCGACGAAATTACAGGCTTAATGCTAAAAAGCCAATTTAAAGAATTTTTTTCAAGAGAGACCGAAAGAGCTGAAAGATACCGCATTCCTTTGTCGGTAACCGTATTTTATTTTGAAAATTTAGTATTTTTCGGACAATCTTTCGGAAACGAAAAGCTTAATCAAGTGTTAAAATATATAGGTATTTATTTTAAGCAAAAATTAAGAAAAACGGACATAATTTTTAGAATAGATTTTAATGATTTCATAGGAATTCTGCCTCATACTAATTATGAAAACGCCGATAAAAAATTTAAAAAAATTAAAGAGGAATTCAATCAGCTTTTAAAATTTCCGGAAAACGTAAAACCCAAATTTATATACGGTATTTCCGAATTAAATTTAAAAAAACATTATAAGAATTACGAACTGATTCTTGAAGAAGCAAAATTAGATATGTCGCAGAGAAACAGTTTATCCGTTAAGCAGGATACCGGATACACTTTTTAAATATTTATAAGAAGAAATCAAAGAAAACAGTATGCTGATAAAAATAAGGATTAATCCTATATCTCCAAAATTTAAATAAAAATGTTTGTAATATATAAGAAGACAAAGTATTCCAAACATTTGAAATGCGGTTTTCCACTTTCCTTCTCTGCCTGCCGGTATTACAACGCCTTTTTCGCTTGCTATAGCTCTTAGACCGGTAACGAATATTTCCCTGAAAATTATTACGGCTACGACCCAGGCAGGAATTCTTTGCATCGGAATAAGCATAATTAATATAGTAACGACGAGCAGTTTGTCGGCTATAGGATCTAAAAAAATCCCCAAATTAGTTACAATGTTTTTTTTCCTTGCAATATAACCGTCGATAAAATCCGTTGCAATAGCGGCAGCAAAAAAAACAGCGGCGGCTATTCCGTAAATTTCTTTATTAAAAAAGAGCAGAAAAAATATTACGGGTATAATTAATATTCTTGAAAAAGTAAGTATATTTGGGATGTTATATATCTGTTTATTGGATTTCATTTTATTTATTTTTGCTATTAAAGTTTATCGCCCGTCGTAATAATTTAATACCTCTTTTACATAATTTTGGGTTTCCCCGTAAGGAGGTATTCCGCCGTATTTATTTACAGCCCTGCTTCCCGCATTATAAGCGGCAAGAGCCAGCTGCAAATTCCCGTTATATTTTATTATCAGGCTTTTTAAATATTCAGTGCCGCCGTAAATATTTTGAGACGGATTAAACGGATCGGACACATTCAGCATTTTTTGCGTTTGAGGCATAAGCTGCATTAGTCCTTCCGCTCCCTTATCGGAAACGGCGCTGCTGTCATATCCCGATTCGACTTTTATAACCGCCTCGATAAGTTTTGGGCTTACTTGGTATTTCTTTGAAGCTTTTAAAATAATTTGCTTGTATAAATTACTGCCGTAGCCGTCAAATTTAGGGTTATTATAATTTTTAGTGCGCATATAAAGACTGTAGCCGTTAGAAACCGGAACGTTGGAAAAATATACCGTTCCGTTTTTACCGACGCGCATATATATGTCGGCTGCGGCATTACGCGCACAAACTTCTGCCGCAAACGCTATGAAAAAAAATGCAGATAAAAAAAATAAATAATTCTTCATAAACTCTCGTGCAATAAAGCATTCAAAACTGCGGCGGCGGGAGAACTTCCGCCGAAATTTCCAAAATTTCCTATAGAATTGAATATATCGTTTTCATATAATAAAGTTTTAGATTCCGAAGCGCCTACAAACCCTACGGGCATACCTACAATCAAAGAAGGAAAATAGTTAGAAGTTTTTGTTAATTCTCCGCAATAATCTATAACGGCAAGCAATGCGGTAGGAGCATTCCCTATAACTATTATATCCGGTAAAATTTCACCGATTGCATGCCTTATTGCAACTGCCGATTTTGTCTGTCCTGTCGATTTGGGCAGGTTTTCATGATTTATAAAGCAATTAACATCTAAAACCGCTTTTTTGTTTACGTTTTTGCTTATTCCGGCTTTCGTCATTTCGGAATCGCAAACTATCTTTAACGGTTCATTTTTAGCAATTTTATCTTTGATAAGTTCTATTGTTTTTTCCGCCGGTTTATTTTTAAAAAAAACCGAGCCGGCATAGCTTACGTCGCTCGTAGCATGTATAACTCTTTTTACTATTTGCTGCTCTAAACATGAATATTTGTTATGAAAACCTGCATTGTCTTCAAGCAATGATTCTACTATCTTAATGCTCTTTTCGTAAATATTTTCTCCTGCATTTATAACGGCGCTTTGATTCATGTTTAGTATGTTTTATTTTAATGATATAATATTATTATTAATTTTATCTTATTATTTAAAATTTATCATATTTTGTCTATAAAGACAAGCAATATTAAAAGGGCGGAATTCAATTCCGCCCTTTAGCAAAACGTAATAAAAAAGAATGAAAAATATACTGAATTTATCAAAAAAAGAATTAGAAGAATACTGCGCTGTAAACGGATTCAAAAAATACGGCGCGGAACAGATTATGAGATGGATTTATCAAAACAGAATTTTTGATTTTTCCGTAATGTCCGATATTTCTAAAGATTTAAGAAAAAAAATAGATGAAGATTTTTACGTTAAACTTCCCGATATAATAGACGTTAGATATGAAAAAGACGAGGACGGATATTCTAAAAAATATCTGATAAAATTTGAAAACGGGGATACCGTAGAATCTGTATCTATAGCGCATAAAAACAGGAAAACCTTATGCGTTTCGTCTCAGGTAGGATGCAGGATGGGATGCGTTTATTGCGAAACCGCCGGAATGGGTTTTTCAAGAAATTTAACGTCCGGCGAAATAATTTCGCAATTATTGACCGTCGAAAATTATGAAAACGATAAAATTACCAATATAGTTTTTATGGGCATGGGCGAACCGTTAGATAATATAGCCGAAGTCGAAAAGGCTTTGGAAATAATGTCAAACGACAAGTTTGTAGGAATAGCTCCGAGAAAAATAACCGTTTCGACTTGCGGATTGATTAACGCTCTGGGAGGGTTCGATATAAACGAATACAAATATAAGCTTGCAATATCTCTTAATGCCGCAGATAATGAAACCAGAAGCATGTTAATGCCCGTCAATAAAAAATTCCCCATAGAAAAAATAGCAGAGCTGATAAATTTAAAAAAGCCTTCGCTTCATAATAAAATAACCTTGGAATATGTGCTTATAAAAGGTTTAAACGACCGAATCGAAGATGCAAAAAGGATTATAAAATTGTTTTCTCCTTCGAAAGTAAAAATAAATTTAATTACTTTAAATAAAGCTGAAGATTCGGTTTATCTAAAAAATTTCGAAAGACCGGATGATTTTGCGACGGATAAGTTTAAAATAAAATTATCTAAAGCAGGTTTTACTGTAACGGTGAGATTTTCCAAGGGAGGCTCTATTAACGGCGGATGCGGACAGTTAAAGGCTCAAACGCTGAAATATTAAATTTTTAATAAAATGTTTTTGGAAAATCGCGCTTCCTGAAAGAGGAAAATTTTTGGATTTTTTTATTATATTTTCTATGTCTTTTTCTCTTTCTAACCGGGCGGAAAGAATATATTTCAAACATCCGTTCAATACCGAAGATTCAATTGCCTTAATATTTTTTCCTTTAAAAGGAAAAATATCTATTAAATCAATTATATCCGTTTTTATATGACTGCCGAAAGTTCCTGAAATAAATACGTCGAAATCGTTATAGCTAAAAATTTTAAATTTTTCCAATAATATTTCGGAAGCTGATTTTACGGCCGATTTTGCAAACTGAAACTGCCTTAAATCATCCTGGAAAAATTTTACGGCGTTTTTCCCGTCAAAATAAACGACTATTTCATTTTCGCCGTTTTCTTCATTCTTCATAATTACATTAAAATTTTCGGATTCTATCTCTTCCGGCGGCAGTATTCTTCCGTTTTCGTCTATTATGCCTTCTTTTAATAGTTCATAAACTATGCTCATTATACCGCTGCCGCATATTCCGGAAGGACGTGAACCGGATACAGTCTTAGTTTTAAAAATTCCGTTTTCAAGATTAACCTCGGAAATTGCCCCGTCTGAAGAAGCAGTCGTACCAAATTTTATATTTCCGCCTTCAAATGCAGGACCGGCCGGCGCAGAGGTGGTATAAATTTTATCTTTATATCCTAAGGCAATTTCTACGTTAGTGCCAAAATCAGCTATAAAAGCAGGTTTAGCTCTGTTTATCATATCTAAATAATAGATAGAAGCTACGGTATCGCCTCCCACAAATCCGTCTAATACCGGAAAAATGAACATTTTTTTATTTTTTATATTTAAGCCGGGGATATATGCCGTGTTTTCAGGAAAAAAAATTTCGGAAGACGGTTTATAAGGAGGTTTTGATAAAGAAATTAAAGGGTAGCCGCAAAACGCCATTTCCATAACGGTGTTTCCTGCAATCACGATTTCCTTTATATCTTCGTATCCGAAACCTAATTCGGACTTAAAAGAATCTATTAAACTATTTATAGTCGCAACTGCTTTTTCTTGAAGTTTGCCTACGGAATTTTTATCCAATCCGTTCTGTATTCTTTTTACGGAATCTAATCCGAATTCATAATACTGCAGATTAATCGTACTCTTATAAGGATAAACTTTTTTTGTTTCGTCCGTCAAAGCGGCGGCGACGGTGGTAGTGCCTAAATCTATACCTAAGGAATATTGCATATAATTTTTTATTGAATTCCGGCGCCGTATCTATATAATGTTTATATAAATCCCGTTGCGAACGCCTTTTTCTAAGACTCTGCCTATTTTGTATAGAGATTCGCCTTTTTTTGCAAAAGTATCCTCTAAAACGGCTGATTTATCGTAAGGAACAGATAAAATAAGTCCGCCCGACGTTTCTGCGCCGAATGCCGTCCATAATAAATTTTCGTCGACTTCGTTTCCAACGGAAGTATACTGGGCAAAATACTTCCTATTGCGTTTAGTACCTGCAGGATTTATACCTTTTTTAATTAATTCCAATACTCCTTTTATAACAGGAAGAGACTGCAGGTATATTTCGCAAGATAAGCCGCTTGCTATCATCATTTCGCTTAAATGACCTACAAGACCGAATCCCGTAACGTCCGTCGCCGCATTTACGACGCCGGTAGAAACGGCAATTTCGGAAGCATATTTATTCAGCTTGGACATTGATTTTGATGCTTCGCCCAAAGTTTCCTCCGGCAAAAAATCGGTGCATATCGCGCTGACCGCAAATCCCGTGCCGAGACTTTTGGTAAGATATAAAACATCTCCCGGTTTAGCGCCCTGATTTGAATATATATTATCAATTCCGCATATGCCCGTAACGCTTAACCCGTATTTTATTTCTTTGTCGTCTATGGAATGACCGCCCAAAAGAGCAACGCCGGCTTCATTTATCTTATCCAATCCGCCGCTCAGTATAAGGTTAAAAACCTCCTTATCGACGTCGTTTATAGGGAAACATGCGATATTTAGGGCCGTTATAGGTTTGCCGCCCATTGCATATACGTCGGAAAGAGCGTTGGCTGCGGCAATTTGCCCGAAAGTATATGGGTCGTCTACAACGGGCGTAAAAAAATCTACCGTTTGTATAAGGCATTGATTATCGCTTATTTTATAAACGCCGGCATCGTCCTTATATCCAAAACCGACTAAAACGTTATCGTTCTGCGGAACGGATAATTTTTCCAATATTTTAGAAAGGTCCTCCGGACCTATCTTACACCCTCAGCCGTGGGCGCTTGTCATACTGGTAAGTTTATATTTCTTTGAAGTCATAATTACATCCAATTAGATACGGGGACAGAATTGAATTTTGTCCCTGCGACAAATCACGGCATTTTACCGCCTACTATAAGATATTTAAGGTCTTTATCGGTAAATTTAACTCCGCCTCCAAGATAAATAGACCTTTGGGAATTGTTGGTTATATTATCGTATCCCGCATCTAAAAATATATGCCTGTAAAAAGTATACGCCACGCCGGCGTTAATATCCTCGCTTACGCCGTTATTGTCGGAATTAAATCCGAATGCCCTTGCATAAATTTTTAAATTTTTGTTTGTATTCGGAACGTAATAATTAACTCCTACGGCACCCGTAGAATAAAGCAATCCGGCAAGGAGCGTAAAATTATAAAAATTTTTCGCTATTAAAGCATTAAATTTTATACTGTTGGAATAACTGTACTGGGTGGTATTCGTAGTAACGCTTGAAGGATAAAAATGGCCGGATGGAGGATTATTCGTGGTATAGGTAGTCGTCTGCGTTTCTCCGTAAGTATTTCCGTAACCCATAGGAACCGAAGCGACGCCGAGTTCGTAATAATGTCCTGGAGACGGTTCAAGTTTAACGTTTACTTGAGATACAGAACCTTTACTTCTCGCAAGATACTGGGAGCTCATATTAACTTTCACCCTGAACCTGCTGTACCCGCCGACAATATTATTAATACCTTTTAGCGAACCGTTTAAATTATCGTAAACCGAATTTCTATTGACTAATTTTCCTATAGTTCCCTGCCCGTTGTTTATTTTAGAAGAAATCCCGTAAAGTTCGTTAAGCGTAAGTTTTAATTTTTTTGTATCCGCATTTATATTTTTAAGACTTCCGTTAATATTTCTTCTGTTCTTCGCGACTATGTCGTTTAAATTTTTAGAAAGACCCTTTATATTTTGAGTTATAGACGGAAGTTCTTTTCTCAAATTATAAGATATTGCGTTAAAATTATGGATAGTTCTTGTAATTGCGGCATCGTTTTGAACCGTCAGCCCGTTAATATGCCTCGAAATTGCGGCAAAATTAGACATAACAACGTCGACGTTTCTCTGGTTTACATATACGAGCCTGTTTAAATTTTCTGAAAGCGTAGCGATATTGTGCAAAATCGCTTTAATATTCTTTTCGCCGGTCTTAGTGCCTATAGAGTTTTTTAGCGATTTTGAAACTTTCTCAAGATCGCCTGCAGTTTTAGAAAACTTAGTTATCAAGCTTGACATGCTTTGAGGCGACATCTCGCTTCTTATAACCTCTTTATCCAAAACTTTTTCGGACTGCTCCTGCTGCTCTCCTGCCGCAGGAGAGATTGCAATATAAGATTCGCCGAGTAGACTCAAAGACCTTATGGATGCTATATATTGAGGATAAACTTTATATTTTGAATTAATAGTCATATAAACTCTAGCCAATCCTTTTTCTAAGCGTATTTTTTCTACCGAGCCTATTTTTATGCCGGCCATAGTAACCGAAGTTCCGGTACCTATACCGCTTGCGGATTTAAAATAAGCCGAAATTACGTACGTAGGTTTTTTAAAAATATGTATCTTACCCACTTTAATTGAAAAATAAGCAAGTATAGCAAGCACTATTACTACAAAAATACCTACTTTTGTTTCTTTATTAATATTCATAAGTCAAAAAATTGAAAATATATAAAATTTTAAATAGAAATAGGTCCTTCCATACTTCCGGATACAAATTGCTTTACTACCGGATTAACTGAATTTTTGAAGGCTTCCGACTGTCCGTATTCTATTATTTTACCTTCATAAAGCATTGCTATTATATCCCCTGTCTTATAAGCGCCTGCAATATCGTGGCTTATAATTATTCCGGTAAAATTAAATTTATCGTGCATGGATATAATCAGATTATTGATAACGTCCGACATAATAGGGTCTAATCCGGTAGTGGGTTCGTCAAAAAGCATTATCTCCGGATTAAGTATAAGAGCCCTCGCTACCCCTACTCTTTTTCTCATGCCGCCCGATATTTCGGATGGCATTTTCTTGTCATGGCCTTCCAAACCGACGTCTTCTAATACGGAAAATACTTTTTCCTTAATTTCATTTTCTGAAATTTTCAGATGACGCCTCAAAGGAAACGCCACATTTTCAAAAACATTTAAGGAATCCAATAATGCGCCGTCCTGAAAAACCATTCCGAATTTTTTTCTTACTTCGTTAAGTTCTTTCTTTTTTAAAAGATTAATATCTATGCCGTTTATTAAAACTCTGCCGGAATCTGGCTGCATAAGCCCTATTATGTGCTTCAGCATCACGCTTTTTCCGCCGCCGCTCCTGCCTATTACTACCGTTATTTTTTTATCCTCGAATTTTATATTTAAATCGTCTAAAACTTTTATTCCGTTAAAAGATTTCGACAATTTGTCTAAAATAATCATAAAAAAATAAATTTTAAATACCTTTCCCGATGCGAACGATTAAAAACTAATAAATAATGTTATATCTATATTTGAATATTTATAATTATATACCTCTATATAAAATTAATCAATTTAAGACAAACCGACGGTTTAAAAATCAAAATAAAATCGACGTTAAAAGATAATCGGCAAATAAAATATAAATCGAACTTAACACTACCGCCTGCGTAGTAAATTTTCCAACTCCTTTAGCGCCTCCGGAAGTCTGAAACCCTTTATAAGTACTGATAACAGACAATATAGCGCCGAAAAATACGGCTTTTAACAAGCCGTTATATATATCGCTAAGTTTGACGTACTGATATATTTTATCTATATAAGTTACATGGTTTAATCCTAAAAAATAAACGTAAACGATATATCCGCCTATAATTCCTATTAAAGAACATAGCACCGCCATTACCGGAAGCATTATCATTGCGGCAAGAATACGTGGAACGGAAAGGAAATAATAAGGATCTACCGCCATAACCTCTAGAGCGTCTATCTGCTCGGTCACCCTCATAGTTCCTATTTCCGAAGCCATAGAAGAACCGCATCTTGCGGTAATCATAAGCGCCGTCAGAACAGGACCCAGTTCCCTCAGCATAGACAGCGCTACGGTAGGGCCTATCATATAAGTGACGCCTACTATTTTAGCGGCATAATAGGCTTGCAAAGACAAAACCATGCCGGTGAAAAGACCCGTTAATCCGATAACGGAAAATGAATCCATGCCGATAAATATCATCTGGTCTATAAGATTTTCTAAATTAATAAAATATGCGGCTATGGAAAGTATCATGTCCCATATATAAATAGTTATAGAGCCTAGTTCGTTAACCGTGTATATAACGAAATTGCCTATTTTTTCAAACGGACTCAGCAGTTTAATTATTATATTCATAATTTGCGGAAAAACGCTTTTTTATTTTAAATATTTTGAAAACTTGCAGGAGGTAAATTCTTACATAAATTAAGACTCTTCTAATTCAACGTGCCAGTAAGCATTGTCGACAATATTTAAAAACGGCATCCATTCCTTATACATAATATTTGTAAGGGAAATATGATAGTACGGCGACCATTCCGGTTTCCTAGGTTTCTTGATAAGTTTCATACCCGCTTGTTCCGGCGTTCTTCCGCCTTTAATTCTATTGCAGTTTATACAACTGCATACTACGTTTTCCCAAGACGAAACGCCTCCTGACATCCTAGGTATAACATGGTCTAAATTCAGCTCGTTTTTTTTAAATTCTTTGCCGCAATATTGGCATCTGTTATTATCTCTTAAAAAAATGTTGGCTCTTGAAAATTTTATGTATCTTTTTGGAAGTTTATCGTAATTAACCAATATTATAACCCTCGGAATCCTAATGGCTCTCCCTATCAATCCGATTGAACCGCTTTTCTCGCTTACCGCGAGATCCTGCCAAGAATCGAAACTGAACGTTCTGTAATTTTCGTCCACCGCCTTGGCGATATCTTGATAAAGAAGTATCAGCGCTCTTTTTAAAGACGTAACGTGAACCGGCAAAAAAGACTTATTCAAAACTAAAACGCTTGAAGACAACATAAGAAAATATTTTTATTATTTTTATAATTTTAGTTATATATTATACCAATAAAATAAAATAAAAACCACATTATCGACGGAAGACTCGGCTGAGGACAGGTATCATTTGTTAACGCTTTTTATTCACAAATTAAACGTAAGTTATAGCATCAATTATATCGTTAAAATCGCCGTGGAACACGGTTCGCATGTCAAGCCTAAACTCGCCGTTTTTTATTTTTCCTATGACCGGAATTTTGGCTTTTCTGAATATTTCGCCTATTCCCGATGCGCCGATTTTTTTATGGATTATGGACAGCGAATATGTTTTAAGTTCGTAATCCGGAAGGGCTCCGCCGCCTACGAGACTGAAATCCTCGGTTATTTTAAATTCAAATACGGCTTTGTCTATATTTTCGGACATTTTAATCAGGTTTAAAAGTTTTAAAGCCTTTCGTTTTATTTCCGATTCGGATTGAGCGATAAGGGAAAGCGTAGGAATATTTTTAACGGCTCTGTCAAGGTCTAAATATTCAAAAAAAACGGCTTCGAGTCCGGCAAGCGTCATTTTATCTATTCTAAAAGCCCTATTTAACGGGTTAGCGGCTATCCTGTCTATGTATTCTGCCTTTCCGGCTATTATTCCGGCCTGCGGTCCGCCGAGAAGTTTATCGCCGCTGAAAGTAACGACATCGACCCCGTTTTCTATAACCTCTTGGGCGGTAGGTTCATATGGAAGCCCGAACCTTCTTATATCGACGAAACTTCCGGAGCCTAGATCCTCCATGACCGGAATACCGTGCTTTTTGGCCATGGAAGCTATATCTTTTCCCGAAGGACTTGCAGTAAAACCTATTATCCTGAAATTGCTTTGATGCACTTTTAGCAGCAAAGCCGTATTTTCGTTTATGGCAGATTCATAATCGCCCAGTTTAGTTTTATTGGTAGCCCCGACTTCCGTTAAAACCGCCCCCGAAGCCGACATAATATCCGGTATCCTGAACGAGCCTCCTATCTCTACGAGTTCGCCCCTTGAAACTACGACCTCTTTTTTTGCTCCGGAACAAAATGTAGAAAGAGCCATAAACACCGCCGCCGCATTATTGTTAACTACTATAGCTTTTTCGCATTTTAAAATTTTTTTAAGAAGGTATTCTACGTGCGAATATCTTTTTCCTCTTTTTCCCTCCAAAAGATTAAACTCCAGGTCGGAGTACGAAGACGATATTTTTAAAATATTCTCTAAAGCGCTTTTCGGTAAAATAGAGCGTCCTAAATTAGTATGAATAACGACTCCCGTTCCGTTAACGACTCTTTTTAAACTGAAAGAAAAATTGTTTAAATCGTTAAGAAGTTTTTTAATAAAAAATTCCGGTTCAAGTTTAGACAGGTTTTCCGAAATATCCATATCGATTCCGTTTTTCATCGACTCGATAACTTTTTTCTTTTCGGATTCTATTAAATTTTCTAATTTATCTTTTACAAATTCATAGGGAAAAGCCTTATATTCCGAAGAACCCTTAATTCTTTCCAATACAGACTGGACGCTTGGAAACCGCCTTAATATTTCGTTTTTATTTTTATTTTCCATTTTTTAACTAAAATATGGGATATATTAAATAGTTTCAAAAGACTTAAGTCTTTTTCCGGTATGAAACGTTAAAAAATCACGTAAAAACGCCGAACAATCTATAAGTATATCTTCTTTGACGTTAAGCTTATTTATTATGGAAATATCGGATTCTGTCATCAAATTAGACAGATTTATAAAGTTAACCGGCATATTTTTTATTTCTAAATATTTAAAGCCATTGTTTTTATCGTTAACGCACGAACTGCATATAACGCCCCCTTTTTTAAGGCTGAATCCAAATTCGTTATAAACATTATTTTTGCCGCAGATTATACAGTCGGTGAAATTAGGATAAATTCCGGTAAATTTAAGAAGATTGGCAATAAAAAAAATCTCATATTTAAGAAGAATAGAGTTTAACGGTGTATGTTTGCTGTCCTGCGAATTTAAAGTTTCTAATTTATTAAGTCCCGTATAAATATTTCTTATAAGATTAAATATATTTTTGTTTATGTCTCTTTCCTGGCACAAGACTCTTGAAATCTCGATAAGTTTAGTTAAAAAAAGATATACGTCGATATTTTTTCTGAGATTTTTATAATCCTCTACAAGATCTACTTCATATAATATATCAAGCGTCATGCCCGGTTTTTCATAAAATTTAATGATGGTAAGCATAGCGGGCTCTAATTTTCCCAGAAACCTTTTTTTACTTTTCCTTGCGTTATTTGCAAAACACGTAATTTTCCCGTAATCCTCGGTTATATAACTTAAGAGCAGATCCGCTTCATTCATTTTTTTTGCGTAAATAACAAATCCCTTAGTGGAATGAAGTTTCATATATTTAATTTCTCCAGATATTTTATATTTTATTCTTAAAACATAAAGATAATCATTTGCCCGAATTGAATATAATAAATATACCGGCTATGATGATAAAAACGCCTATCCATCTTTTAAAGCTTACTTTTTCTTTTAAGAATAATTTAGAAAGAAGGACGACGAGAACGTAACCTCCCGACAACAAGGGGTAGGCAATAGAAAGAGGCATGGAAGACAATGCCAGCAGGTAAAATATAGTCGCAAAAAAAAGCATAATAAGAGCCAAAAAAATATAGCCGTTAAAAAAAACGAGAATAGATTTTATGCCTATTTTTAAATGCTCTTTTTTTATTTTTCCGGAACCTATTTTTTGAAAAATCTGCCCTATAGAGGTAAAAACCAGCGCAAAACCGATAAAAATGTAAGACGTTAATATCATGATTTAATTATTGTTTTAAATTTATTATTTAAATTTTTATATATGCCGTTTATTTTATTTTATACCGTTTATATATTTTTTCAACCTTAATAATTCGGTATAGGTAGGCAATATATATATTTTTTTTTCGTTCAAACCCGCCGCCTCCGCTTTATTCATAATAGTCTCTACCGCTTTTTTTAAATTATATTCTACGGTTATTTTTTTAGGGTTCATACCGGCCGTTTTTAGTCTTAACGCCATGTCGTAAGGCCTTAAACCCGAAATAACGGCGTTTTCTATGTAATCCTTATATTTTTCAAAATCTACGTCCCATATCCATGAAACGTCCCTTCCGTCAGCCGCCCTGTCTGAAAAAGCGAATAAAATATTAACCTTAGAACCGCTTTCGGTCAATTTTTTAAGAACTCCCGAAAATCCTGCCGGATTTTTAACTAAGTCTATATTTATTTCAAAATCTCCTGACTTTTTTTTATACGACCTGCCAAATTTAGTTTTAAAATTTTCAAACGAAGTTTTTATAATATCGTCGCCGATATTAAGATGATATTTTAAAATCGAATATGCCGCAAGATAGTTCGCCGCGTTATAATCTCCGGATAAAGCGGGTTTAAAAGAAAAAAATGAAGGTTTTTCTTCCTTTAATTCTAATGTCAAACTGCCCGAAATGTTTTCCGTTGCTTTTATGTCGGGTTCATGCCCCGCAAAACCGCATTTTTCGCATTTAAAATCATATAAAAAACGATTTTTCGTATGGCCTTTTGAAGAGAACATCATATTTTTACAGTTAGGGCAGGTTACCGCATCGGATAATTCAATTCCTGTAAAATTTTCTGCGGAATTGATATCGTTTGAATAATTTGAATTAAAAAATGATTCGTCGAAACCGAAATATTTTTTATCCGCGTTTATATCATATC
The DNA here is from genome assembly GCA_008534395.1 of Candidatus Acidulodesulfobacterium acidiphilum. Lineage (NCBI taxonomy): Bacteria > Candidatus Acidulodesulfobacteriota > Candidatus Acidulidesulfobacterales > Candidatus Acidulidesulfobacteraceae > Candidatus Acidulidesulfobacterium > Candidatus Acidulidesulfobacterium acidiphilum. Next base: position 70,857 of record SHMQ01000004.1, on the reverse strand, counting down.
CCAAAAAAGCCGCTAACGGCTCAAAAGAAGGCAGAACTAACGAAATTCTTCCTGAGTTATTATTTTTAAGCTCTTCCGATATTTTTTTTACGGCTTTTTTTATTCCAAATACCGTAGAGTTTACTTCTCCGTACCTGTCTAACTGATCCCTGTAAAAATTAGTAGCCGTTATTATTTTAGGATTTAAAATCGAACATACGTCGGGAAAAACTTTTTCGTCGCATTCCATGACTATAATGTCTGCGCTAAATTTAAAATCAAGCAATGCAATGTCTTTAATACCTAAACCCGATGATTTCGATAATTTGTAAGAACCGATAATAGCCCCCAAAATTCCGTTCGTCATATTAGCGCCGTTAGAATTAAAACATACTTCTTTTCCTGAAAATTTAACGGTTTCGGCAATAATGTTGGAAGTAGTCGTTTTTCCGTTTGTGCCGGTTACCAGTATAACGGGAATGCCGAGAGAGGTTATATGTTTCGCAAAATTTTTAAAAACATTTTTATCTATTTTTCGTAAAATATGAGCCGGAAGAACGTCGCCTTCTCTTTTTAATATTTTATTTAAGATGAATTTTAAAAAAATATATAAAAAAATTTCCGCTTTTTGTTTTTTATTGAGAAGCATAATAAAATTAATAAGTTAATTTATTTTACTTTAAATATCAAAGGCTTAATATTGATTAAAAATTAATCACTTTGATTAACTGCTTAATTTTTCTAAAATCTTTTTTCAAATTATAAGGCTTTCACAAAAGAAATTCACAGGCTTTGTAAAATTGTAATAAAAATGTAATAAATTCATAATGTTACATTAAAACTAATGTAACATTAATATTATAATTTTGCAAAAAAGCTCTTAATCTTCTCTACCGCTTCCATGGCATTCTTCGCATAGATATCGGCATTAATCGATTTAGCATAATCTTCGGTTACTACGGCCCCCCCGACCATAGAAAAAACTTTTACGCCATGTTTCTTTAGTTCTTTTATAACATGCTCCATCTCTGTTACGGTCGTAGTCATTAAAGCCGACAGTCCTACAAAATCGACTTTATTCTTCATAGCTTCTTCTATTATTTTTTCGGTTTTTACGTTTCTTCCCAAGTCTATGACATCATAGCCGTTATTCTCGAGAAGCATCGTTACTATATTTTTTCCTATATCGTGTACGTCGCCTTCTACGGTAGCCATTAATATTTTCGGACCCGAAGAAATTTCCGAATTTTTGGGCATTTCCTGCTTAATGCGGCTAAAAGCCGTTTTCATGGCATCGGCGCTTTCCATTACTTGCGGAAGAAAATAGATATTTTTTTCAAACAGCCTGCCGACTTCTTCAAGCGCCGGAATTAAATATTTATTGCCTATGTCTAACGGCGATTCTCCGTCAGACAATAATTTTTCTACATATTGTGTTATATGTTCTTTTTCTCCCCGGATTACAGCTTCGCGCAAAAGTTCTCCTTCGGTTTTATCTGTTTCGCTTCCCGATTCTTTTCCGGCATTCTTATTTGAAGAATAGTTTTTCGCGGAATCGGAAAATTTGTTTATATAGTTCTTAAATAAATAATCTTTGCCGAGAAGCGCATTCATAGCATAAAAATTAGCCGTTAAATACTCGTCCTCCGGATTTATTATAGCGGCGCTAAGTCCTTCTTTCAGGCATAAAGAAAGGAACGAAGAATTTATATAAGATCTTTTGGGAAGACCGAAAGAAACGTTGCTGACGCCTAAAACGGTAGGGAGATTAAGGCCGTTTTTATTTTTAGACAGAGCATCTATCGTTACCAAAGACTTTTCCTGCCCTGCGCTTATAGGCAGGGTTAAAAAATCTACGATTATATCGTATGGTTTTATACCGTAATCTATAAGTCTTTTATATATTCCATAAGCTATATCTATTCTTTTTTCCGCAGTTTCCGGAATGCCTTCGTCGTTTAAAGCTAAAATTAAAACTCCGGCGCCGTATTTTTTTATTAACGGCATAATTTTAGAGAGTTTCTTTTCTTCTCCGCTTATAGAATTAACAAGCGGCTTACCCGGATACAGCATAAGAGCTTCCTCTAATACATCGGGATTAGAGGAGTCTATGGATACTGGAACATGCGATACGGCAGCAACTGCAATAATGCCGTTTTTCATCGATACTTTTTCGTCGGTTCCGGGAACTCCGACATTTAAATCGAGGACGGCGGCTCCGGCTTCAACCTGTTTAACCGCAGTTTTTCTTATATAATTAGTTTTTCCGTTTTTAAGCTCTTCTATGAAGTCTTTTTTGCCGGTAGGATTAATTCTTTCTCCTATAATAACAGGAGGATGTTTATAACCGATAGGGACGAATTCCGTTCTCGACGTTATTAATAATCCGTCCTCTCTTTTTATGCCTTTCGCAGGTAGTCCGGAGTTATTAACGATGTCTATCTCTTTTCGTAAAGCTTTTATGAAATTTTCGTTACTGCCGCAACAGGCCGAAATAATTCTGACGCCTATAAGGGCAAGTTCCGAAACTAATGACGTGAAATCTTCTGGCTTCCCGGGAAAAATAGTAATACCGTCTTTTAATTTAGGAATGCCTGCATTTGGTTTAGAAATTAGCGGCATGTCCGTAACCGAAGCCATCTTTTTTAAAATCTCGTAAATTCCGGACGGCCCGACGGAACAGTTGGCTCCTATAACGTCCGCCCCGAGGCTGTCTGCCGTTATCGCAAAAACTTCCGGAGTAGTTCCTAATATAGTCCTGTATGTAGCGTCAAACGTCATCATCGCTATAACCGGTTTATCGGACAATTCTTTTACGGCTATAATTGCGCTTCTTATTTCCTGCAAATCTATCATAGTTTCAAGCTGAAAAATATCGGCTCCGGCGTCTAAACCGGCTTTTACTTGCTCTTTGTAAATTTCGACGCTTTCTTTAAAATTAATATCGCCTACCGGATAAATAAATTTTCCCGTAGGACCTAAAGACATAGCCGTAAGCGCATCGCCGCCAGCAATATCTTTAACCGCTTTAACGGCATTAAAATTTACCTCGTAAATTTTATCAGACAAACCGTATTCGGCCAATTTTGGCCTGTTGGCGCCGAAAGTATTAGCCACTATTATTTCGCTGCCGGCATTATAATAACTTTTATGAACTTCTTTTATATATTTAATTTTTCCGGTAATATTGAAACTTTCGGGAAGAAGTCCTTTAGGCAGGAGGTTTTTGAGCTGAAGGACCGTCCCCATAGCTCCGTCCGAAAGTATCAGCCTTTTTTTTAATTCTTCCCTTAAATTTTTTATCATATGATAAATACTCCTGTTTTATGCTTATAATTGATTATATATATTACTTAATAATATTTAATAGCATTTTTTATAAAGAAAATGCTTCCGCTACGAAAAATTAACGACGTAAACGTTATCAATGGACCTGCCGAGAAATTTACCGCCAAGTTCCTTAAATCTTTCTGAATCGTCGCTTACAAAAAAGGTTTCGCTTCCGAATTCAGTTCCGGATTTAAGCATTCCAAATTCTTCCAAATAATTTTTAACGGACCTCGCCGTTTCGACTCCGGAGTCTATAATTTCTGTATTTTCTCCTATTTCTTTTTCTATAAAATCTTTAAGAATAGGATAATGGGTACAGCCGAGAACGAGGCATGCAGGTTCTTCCTTTACGACGGAAGCTAAATAATATTTTATTATATTTTTCGTTATTTCTTCGCTTAAAAAGCCTTCTTCCACTAAAGGCACGAAAAGCGGGCAGGATTTTTCTATAACTTTTAAGTTTTCGTTAAAATCTATGTTTGAAACATTTGCCATTTCGACTTTTTTAATGCCGTATAATAATCCGGCTTTTTCTTTTATCGTCTTAGAATATGCTCCGCTCTTAACGGTTGCGGAAGTGCCTATTACGGCTATAATCTTCCGTCCGGAAATTTTCAGGGATACCTCAACCGCTTTTTGCGCGCCCGGCTCTATAACTCCGAATACCGGAACAGGCGATATTTTGCGCAAATAATCGAGCGCCAAGCTCGAGGAAGTATTGCAGGCTACTATAGCTATCTTTATCTTTTTATCGGTTAAAAAACCTAATATTTCGGAGGAATATTTGATTATAGTTTCTTTAGATTTGTTTCCGTAAGGGACTCTGGCCGTGTCTCCGAAATAAATTAAGTCTTCAAAAGGCAAAATTTTTCTTATTTCTTTAAAAACGGTAAGTCCGCCGAGACCTGAATCAAATATTCCTATAGGAGAATTATTAAATTTCATTATTAAATTTTATTTATGATTTAAAATAATTATGTTATAATTTATAAAATACAGCAAATACAGTAAATATTATAAAATAAAAATCAAAAAATAAAAATCAAAAACTAATGGAAGATAAATATTTAAATAAAAGATTCGATATTTTAGACGAAAAGAACATAGACGTAGAAATATTAGAAACATTAGATTTTCGGTATAAAGGAAGCGGAACGGCCGTAACTATATCTACTAAGGAATTTACGTCCGTCTGTCCTTGGACGGGACTTCCGGATACTGCGGAAATTTTTATAACGTATATACCGTCAAAAAAATTAGTCGAAATGAAATCGCTGAAATATTACCTGCTTTCTTTCAGGAACGTAGGGATCCTGCAGGAACACGCCGTAAACAGAATCATAAACGATTTGAGCGGCCTGTTGAAACCGGAATTTATGGAAGTTACTGCAAAATTTGAATCAAGGGGCGGATTAGACACTTTGGTTAAAGTAAAATACGAAAAACGGAAAATAGAGAAGAGCTAAGAGCTAAGAGAGAATCTGGATGAAAGTTATAAACTGATATTAAAGCTCTAAATAAATCCTTTTAAATCGCGGACGTCTTTTCTGGCATTTAATTCAAAATTATTGTCTATTTCGCCTGCTTTCACGCCGTTTATTTCCAATGCTTCCAATAAATTAAAACCGTATTTATTTTGCAAAGCTAAGTCAATAAGATAATCGCAAAAAACAAAATTTTTGGGCAGAAAACTGCCATGCATATATGTTCCGAAAAAATTACCGGTTCTCGCACCCTCGGTTTTATCTTTACCGTTGTTTCCGTGTCCTTTCAATACGGTTCCTATGCAATTTTGACTGCCGTCTAAATATGTCCTTCCGCCGTGATTTTCAAAACCTATTAAAACCGTACCGCCCGATTTAACGGCTATATTTCCGGTCAGCCTCGGCGTTCCGGATTCGGTATAGCCCTTAAATATCGATATGCCTTTCATTATTTTACCGTCTGCAGATTTGTAATGGTTGCACAAAAGCTGATAACCGCCGCATATAGCAAGCATAATTTTATTTTTATTCAAAGATTCTATTAAAATATTTTTTTTACCGGAAAAAAAATCTTCGTAAATTAGAGCCTGTTCGGCATCCTGTCCCCCGCCCATAAAAAAAATATCCGCCGATTCGCATTCTTTTTCATAGTTTCTGCCTATGGTAACATCTATTATTTTGATTTCTATGCCGTAAACGGAGCATCTATATTTAAAATAAATAATGTTTCCCCTGTCTCCGTATATATTCATAATTTCTGGATAAAAATCTACAGCCGTTAATTCTAATTTTTTCATGATAATTTGATAATCAATTTTTTTTACAAATTAAGCAAATAAATTAAAAAATAAATTAAATAAATCTGACCCCTTTAAATTAAATAAATCTGACCCCTTTAAATTCCATATTTATTTAAATATGCTATAATATTTAATGTTATGTCTATATTATCGGAACTAATTTCAAAAAAAATAGAAGAAAATAAAAAATCGGGGTTTTATCGAAAAATTCCCGATATAAAAATAGAAAAATTAAATAGCGAACCATATTCCTTCACTTCACATTATAACACCGTAACCGTCAATCTTGCAACAAACGATTATCTTGGACTCTCTTTAAACGAAAGAGTAAAAACGGCGGCAAAACAAGCAATCGATTTATACGGAACTTCGGCCGGATCTTCTTTTTTAATATGCGGTCATTATGATATCCACTCCGAACTTGAAAAAGAATTATGCAGATTTAAAGGCGGTTATGATAATTGTATATTATACCCTTCGGGATATCAGGCTAATACGGGAATTATAAGAGCTCTTGCCGGTATATCTCCGCTAAACACGGTTATAATTTTTGACGAACTTTCCCATGCTTCTATTATCGACGGAGTTATCGCCTCCGGTGCTAAATTTAAAAGCTTTAAGCATAACGATTTATATTCTTTAGAGAATGTACTTTTAAGATATAAAGATTATCAAATAAAATTGGTTATAACGGAAGGGGTATTCAGCATGGACGGCGATATACCGGATTTGCCGGCTATTTTAGATTTAACCGAAAAATACGGCGCATTAAGTATAATCGACGATGCTCACGCTACAGGAACAATAGGAAAAAAAGGCGGAGGCAGTTCCGATTTTCATAATGCAAAACCGGATATAACTATAGGAACTCTCGGCAAAGCGCTTGCTTCAAACGGGGCGTTCGTTCTTTCGAGCGGCTCTATTATCGAATATCTCGTTAATTTCAGCAGGGCCTTTATATTTTCTACAGGAATCCCGCCTTCTTCTGCCGCATCCGCTCTATCGGCTTTAAAAATTGTAGAAGAAAACCCTGATATAGTTTTAAAATTGCAAAATAACGCTAAATTTGCAAGGGAATATTTAAAAGAATCTGGATTAAATACTTTAAATTCCTCTACCCAAATTATTCCTATATTAATCGGCGAAGAAGAAAAAGCCGTTTCAATAGAAAAAGAACTTTTAAAAGGCGGCATATACTTAAAGGCAGTAAGATATCCGGCAGTCGTCAAAAACAAAGCAATATTGCGGCTAGGAATAAACCTGACCGTAGACGATGCTTTATTTAAAAATGTATTAGAAGAAATAGTCCGTAAAGTTAAATCCTAAATTCGCGGTCGTAAGTTAATTTAATAATTAATAATTTTTTAAATATGATAGATAAAAATAAAGTTAAAAAAAATTTTTCTAGCGCCGAAGAGTACGATAATCATACTTCTTACCACAATATAACAATGGCGATGATATCTGAGTCCGTCAAAGAATTTAATAAAAACGGCAAATTCTTACAAATTCTCGATGTAGGCTGCGGAACTGCCCAAGGCTACGATGCATTAAAAACAAATTTAAATCAGGGCGGATTTAAATACTTTGGTCTGGATATCGCCATAGGATTATTGGACAAGGCAAAAGAAAGAATTAATAAAACCGGTAGAGGAAGCAATGACGCATACTTAATTAACGGAGATGCAGAATTACTGCCTTTTAAACCTGACAAGTTCGACGTCATATTTTCAAATATAACTATACACTGGTTAAACGATATAGATATTTTTTTATTAAGATGCAAAACTTCTCTAAAAAACGACGGAATAATGATATTCGCTTTTTTAATTTCCGGAACCTTACAAGAATTAAAGGAAAGTTTCAAATATGACGAAAACTGCTGCGGATTAAAATTTCATGAATTTCCGGAAATAGGCAGTTATAAAAAAAAAATAGAAGCATTCGGGTTAAAAATAGAATACTGCGATATTATAGAATACACGGAAACTGCAGAATCTTCATTAAGCTTACTAAAAAGAATAAATTTGCTCGGAGCGAAAAACACTTTCGATAATAATAATCATAAAACCGGTTTATTAAGAAAAGGGTTAAAAAATTACGACAAAAATTATCGAAACGAAGACGATATGGTTTACTGCACTTATAAAATTGCATATTTAATTATTTCAAAAAAAATAAACCTCCGATAATTTTATAATTATCGGAGGTTTATTTAAAATTAAAATTTCTTTTTTGTTATCTTGCAACTGCAAAATGATCTCTTCTGTTTATTGCATAACATACTCTGGTATGTGCTCTGCATAAAGGTTTTTCTTTGCCGTAGCTGATTGTTTTTAATCTGTCTGCAGATACTCCAAGATCTTCAAGATAAGCTTTTGCGGCATTAGCCCTTCTCCAGCCAAGCGCAAGGTTGTAAGCTTCCGAACCTCTTCTGTCACAATTTCCCTGAATCTGGATAGCAACATTTGGATTATACTTAAGATAAATCGCATCCTTTTTAAGTATCATTTTGTCGAGAGGAGTAAGTATCGACTTGTTGAAAGCAAAATGGATGTTGTTGGAATTAGATTGAATGTTGTAATTTGCAAGCCACGGATACTTTTTCAAGTAAGAAGGAACCTGCTGGACTTGCGGTTTAACCGCTGCTACCGCCGGTTTTTTTGCGGGCGGTAATGCACTGGAAGACGTTTTCGTTACTTTTGGCGCGCATCCGGAAAGGACAGCCGAGACGCCGAAAACCAAACCAAGAATAGAAAGACCTACCTTTGTTTTTTTGTTCATTGTGAACTCTCTCCTTAAAAATTAAAATTTAATAAAGTTAAATTACTTTGCTTTAAAACATTTTATAATTAAATTTGCATAATATATATATACCATTATTTAAAAAAAAATCAATAGTTTTTTATAAACTTTTTTATCCTTCTTTATTACTTTATTAATTGAATTTTTTTTGAATTTTTGATATAAATAATGTATGGAATATAAAGACTATTATAAAATATTAGGTGTAGATAAAACCGCTGTGAGCGAAGAAATTAAAAAAGCTTACAGAAAATTGGCAAGAAAATACCATCCCGACGTTAATCCCAACGATAAAACCGCCGAATCAAAATTTAAAGAAGTTCAGGAAGCTTATGATATTTTAAAAGACGAAAAAAAACGAAAAGAATACGACGAGCTTGGAACTAATTATTTTAATTATAAAAACGCCGGAGCCGGCGGAGGGGCTTCAAGCGGACAATATTATTACGATTATTCCGGAGGCGGTCCTTCCGGTTTCGGTTATAATTTCGGCAATACCGGCGGAGGAGAAAATTTTAACTTCGAGGATATATTCTCCGACCTTTTTAACAGGTCGGGAAAAAAACATGGCCCCCTAAAAGGAAACGATTTAAACGCTTCGCTTGAGATATCGGTTGCGGAAAGCGTAAAAGGTACGGAAAGAATAATAAATTTAAACGGTGAAAAGATAAAAATAAAGATACCGGCCGGAATTTCCGACGGCGGAAAAATTAAGCTTTCGGGAAAAGGTTCGCCTGGTTTAAACAATGCGCCGAACGGAGATTTATACATTACTATCTCTGTTTTAAACGATAACGTTTTCGAAAGAAATGGCAACGATATCTTTATCAATAAAAAAATAAAACTGACTGAAGCCGTGCTTGGAGCAAAAGTAGAAGTATCTTCTATCGACGGCAAATTTATGCTTACTATACCGGCGGGAACCCAAAATGGCACTAAATTCCGCATTCCTAAAAAAGGAGTAAAGGATATTTCAGGAAAAAAAGCGGGCGATTTAATAATTACGATTACAGTCGATATACCTGCCGGAATATCGGATAAAATTAAAAAAACATTTATAGAACTTTCAAAAGAAGGCATATAAATATATAAAATAAATAAGGAATCCAAATGGATTATTTTATTAATCTGTCAGAATTTTGCGGAAATATAAATTTAAGCGCCGAGTCCGCAATGTTTTTTATCGATGAAGGAATAATATGCGTTGAAAAGAGAGAAAACGAATTTTATATCGATGAAAAAGCGGCCGACGATTTAATAATTATATCGGAAATAAAAAACGAACTTGGAATTAACGACGAAGGGGTCTCGGTAATACTTAATTTAAGAAAAAAAATTATCGATTATCAAAATATGCTCTCGACTGTTTTTGACGCCGTTAAAACTTCCAAAAGTATAGACGAACTTATTTTTTTAATGGAAAGGAGCGAATCTTTCAGGAATATATTAACTAATTTAAAAGAATTGTAACGAGGAAAAAATAACCGATGAGCATAATGCAAGAGATAAGAGAACTTATAAATGAAAACATTGAAATTCCGGACGATCTTCTGCTGTCCGTTTTTGAACTTTCAGGCGCAAATCTTATGGGGATTTTTTCTTTAGCTTTGGAATTAAAAGAAAAATACACCGGAAAAAAAATAAATTTTTGTTCTATCGTCAGCGCAAAAACAGGAATATGCTCTGAAGACTGTTCATTTTGCGGCCAATCGGCAGTCGCCGGAAAAAAAGAAAAAAAAATAAAAGTAAATTCTCTAATGTCCGTTTCCGAAATAGTGGAATCGGCTAAAATTGCTAAAAAAAACGGTGCAAACGAATTTTCTATAGTCACGAGCGGAACCAGAATATCCGATAAAACCGAATTAAAAACTATAGCGGATGCCGTAAAAACGATTAAAAACGAAATAGGCATAACTCCCTGCGCTTCTTTAGGGCTTATGGAATATGAGGATTTACTTTTTCTAAAAGAATGCGGACTTGAAATATTTCATCACAACATAGAAACCAACAGCGATTTTTTTAAAAGCATATGTACGACCCATTCTTTCGAAGATAACATAAAAACGGTTAAGTCAGCAAGAAAAGCCGGATTAAAAGTTTGTTCCGGGGTCATAATAGGAATGGGCGAATCCCGTTTGGACAGGGTAAAAATGGCTAAAGAGATAAAAGAACTTGAAGTCGATAATATACCGATAAACTTTTTAAACCCCATAAAAGGAACTCCGCTTGAAAATATAGAACCGCTTACGCCTATGGAATGCCTTAAAACAATAGCAATGTTCAGAATAGTCAATCCGGAAAAGAACATACTGGCGCAGGGCGGCCGTGAATATAACCTGCGCCAGCTTCAGCCTCTTGCTCTTATGGCGGGAGCCAACGGACTGCTTCTTGGAAACTATTTGCTTACGTCCGGAAGAAACCCCGAACTCGACATAGAATTAATTAGCGATCTTGGGTTTGAAGCAAACAATCTTATTAACTCTCCCGCATAACTTATCGACATGCCAAACGTCAAAAATAAAAAAGCGCTAGGCATAGATTACGGCTTAAAAAGAATCGGATTATCCTTAAGCGACGACACTCAAACAATCGCTTTTCCTTTAAAATATATATTAAACGATTCGGTAAAAAAAACGGTTTCCGAGTTAAAAAAGGTAATCGAGGAAGAAAATGTCGGACTTTTAGTTATAGGAATGCCTATAGGCCTTAAGGGAAAAAAAACAGAAATATCAACGGAAATAGGAAAATTAATAGAAGTTTTAAAAGAAAGCTTAAAAGAAAAAATTGGCGACGGTTTGATATTGACGGTTTATGATGAAAGATTTTCTTCGGTTCAGGCGCAAAGAAGCCTTATAGAGCAAAATATTAAAAGAAATAAAAGGAAAGAAAAAATAGACTCTATAGCTTCAACTTTTATACTTCAGTCTTATCTGGATAAACAAAAAAATATAATTGAAAAAAAAATATTCTAGTAAACAATTTAATGTTTTGCGCTATAAAAATCGTAAAAAAATAAATGTGCTATTTCGACTATACGCTTTATAAGCGGGTAAAAAAAATAACTTTTATTTTAAAAATTTCAATCCCGATAATCATTATAGCATATCTTTTTTTATATGCCTTTACTCCGCAATCTTTTATAACTTCAAAACCAAAACTAATCGTCATTAATAAAGGAAGCTCATTAAAGGAAATAGTATATAGACTTTATAATAAAAAAGTAATAAATAATCCGTATCTATTCTACTTTATAGGATTTATAAGCGGTTATTCGAGATATATACAAGAAGGCACCTATTATATATCGATAAATGAATCGCCTGCAAAAATATATCATGAGATTGTAAACGGCAGAGTAGCAACATCCAAGGTTTCAATTGCTCCCGGATTAAATATATTTGAAATAGCCGAAATTTTATCTAAAAACCATATAACAAACAAAAAACTTTTCTTAAAAAAATGCTACGATAAAAAATTTCTTTTGAGTATTAAGTTAGATGCGCCAAGCGCGGAAGGTTTTTTGTATCCGGACACTTATATTTTTAAAATAAATTCAAATCCTAAAGACGTAATTAAAGATATGGTAAATAATTTTTATTTAAAAACTAAAAAAATCAAACCAAATTACAAAGACTTAATTATCGCTTCGCTTATAATAAAAGAAGCAGATGAAAAACTTAAAAATTCTACAGGTTTTATATCTTCGGTCATACATAACAGATTAAAAATAAATATGCCGTTAGATATCGATTCTGCATCTATCTATGCTATGAACGTTAAAATGTATAAAAATTATTTAAGGGATGGAAATGCTTATAATGTTATTCTTAATATGAAACCTCGATATCTTAAAGTAAAATCAGCTTACAATACGTATCTTCATTATGGACTTCCTCCTACTCCCATTGCAAATCCGGATATAGAAGCTATCGAAGCAGCAATGCATCCTGCCAAAACAAAATATTTATATTATATATCGACAAAAACCGGCAAAACGATATTCTCTGACAATCTTTCCGGTCAAATAAAAAATATTGACAAATATCTTAAATAATAATTTAATATATTTAATTATGTAATTTATTAACCTATACCGCAAAAACATTATTGTTTAAAAAATCATCGAACTAATTATACTAAAATATATAAATTATAAAAACTAACTTTAAGAATGGAGGACTATTAATGCATTTGACAAATAAAAAGATTAAGATTTTTGCTTTAATTTTAGCGCTTCTTATACCGGCGCTTGCTTTTTCAGGATGTGCAACTACCGCAGGAACGGGAACCAGCGCCAGCGGATTATCTTCCGGCAACGTAGCATTAAGCACTAAAATGAGTTCCAGCATATTTCTGCAGCCGGTATCGCCGCAGGATAAAATAGTTTATGTAAGCACTAGAAATACATCTACGGCTACCGGACTCAATTTTAAAAATCAGTTAATTTCCGAATTAATAAGCGAAGGCTACAGGGTAACTAATAATCCGCAGGAAGCAAATTTTATGGTAATGTCTAATGTGCTGTATATTGGAAAAGAAACTTCAAATTATACGCTTGCCGGAGCTTTAGCAGGAGGTTTCGGAGGAGCTTTGATCGGTTCCCGATATAATTCAGGCACTTCCACCGTAGAAGGCGGCGCTTTAGGAGCGTTAGCCGGCGGTATACTTGGCTCTTTACTTGCTACCACCAAATATATGATGGTTGTCGATATTCAACTGGAGGAAAGACAAGCCGGCACATATACCACTAGTTCTACTAATGCAAGTCAGGGCATAGCCAGCAATGTAACTACTTATAATGCCGGAGTTAAAAATTGGGCTATTTACAGAGACAGAATTATATCTCAGGCCTCTGCCATGAATTTAAATTTTGCATCAGCCGAGCCTTTATTAAAACAACAGATGGCTCATTCAATTGCAAACTTACTGCCGTAATAATTTAGATGCATTAATAAAAAAGGGAGCTGAGAAATATTTATTTATCAGCTCCCTTTTTTATTTTTAATGGTAATCTTGTATTTGTATGTATACCTAAAAAATTGCCGACGGAAAATTATTTTGCTGGATAGCCGCCTACACTGGTTTGGGTATATGCCATATGCTGTTTCCTTTTTATTATATGTATTGCTGATTTCTTAAGTGAAATCGACACCGTCTTGCCTGCCGATAATTTCATTATTTCATAAGCATGAAACGGCATTAAAACTTTAAATTGTATATTATCTGATTGATTTTCGGATGTACTTATCAATATTTCCATCATACGCGAAGTAAAAATCGCAGACGTTATCCGTCCTTTGAAATGATTTTCTTTTACGGCATTTGAAGGTATTCTGTCTTCCCTTAAAATTATTATATCTTCAGGCCTAATTACGAAATATACATTCTCATTTTCTTCAAAATCAGGCTGATAAAAACATTCAACATGTTTATCGTTATTTATTGAGCCGCTATTCTTAAAACAAATAATAATTCTATTATTTTCTTTATCTGACGATATTATTTTACCCTCAAATATGTTTTCGGTTCCCATAAGACAGGCAGTATCCCAAGAAGACGGCTTTTTTATAATATCTTCCGGATTTCCAAACTCCTGGATGTATCCTTTATTTAAAATAAACATCGTATCTGAAAGGTTCATAACGTCTTCGATGTCATGCGTTACTAAAAGTATCGTTATTTTAAGTTCCTTTTGAATATTTTTAATTAAACTTCTTACTTTTGTTTTAGAAATAATATCTAAATTAGAAAACGGTTCGTCCATAAGTATAATATCCGGGTTTGTAACGATAGCGCGCGCCAAACTTATTCTTTGCGATTGTCCCATACTTATCTCACCGGGGTATCTATTTTCTAAACCGGATATACCTAAAATATCCATAATATTTAAAACTATATCTTTAACGGATTTTTTATTTTGTTTATGCAAAGACAGTTTTGTTCTATTTTTATTTAATTTTAAACCAAAAGCAATATTTTCCATTGTATTCATATTAGGGAACAAAAGCGGTTCATCCATTACAAGAGAAATAGAGCGTTCATATGGTTCCATTTTGCTAATATTTTTTCCGTTTAAAAAAACGTCTCCGGAATCCTGTTTTAATAAACCGCAAATTATAGATAAAACGGTACTTTTGCCTTCGCCGGAATAGCCGAATATCGAAGATATTTCGCCTTTTTTAATGTTAAACGTTACATCTTTAAGTATTTTTTTGTTTTTAAACGATTTATTAATATTTTTTACTTCTAAAAAGTCCATTATTTTAAATTATATTATTTTTTAAGTTTTGCCCTGTAATAAAAAAATTTAAAAACTCCGAGCGATATAAAAGAAATCATCATTAATATAGCAGAAATAGCAATTGCCGCCGGATAATTTCCATAGCTTGTTTTAACAAAAACTTCTATCGGAGCGGTTTCAGTCAGGTTTGGTATAACTCCCGACACCATCTGGGTAGCGGCATATTCGCCGATAGACCGCGACCAGCTCATAGCTGCGCCTGCCAATAAACCGTTAAATGAAAGCGGAAGTATTATTTTATGCAATATTTCAAAAGACGATGCACCTAAGGTTTTACTCAAATTAATCATTTTTCTGTTTATAGAATCGAACGATTCCTTTAAAATATTAACGAAAAAAGGGAACGAAATTATTAACTGAACAAGAACTATTCCTTGCGGCGTAAAAACAAATTTTATGCCGTGCGATATAAAATATTTACCTATCGGATTTAAAGGACCCATTGTAATTAATACTGCAAAACCTATTACCAGAGGCGACATAGTAAGAGGCAGAGTGCTTATTAAATCCAACAGAAAAGAAACTTTATTTTTTTTAAAAGATAATATATAGCTTAAAGGTATGCCTATTGCAAGATTTATCAATACTACCAACGAAGATAACTTAAAGCTTAAAAAAATTGAGTTCCAGAGATGAGAGTTAGATAATTCCGAAAAAAATATTTTTAACGAAGTTTGAAAAAATATACCGGATAGAATTAAAGATAAACTTATAAAAAAAGCAAAACTTATAAAAAAAACTATAACATCGAATATTTTATTGTTTCTAATGAATAATTTTTTAAAAATTTGCATATAGTTAAATGTTAAATTAATATAATCAACAAATAAAAAAATTAATAACTATCGCATAAATGATACGGCGATAGTTATTAATTATATAACACGGACTATCAAATATCTATATTTTTTATTATCTTACAGAAGTAAAACCCCAATATTTAAGTATTTTCCTTCCTCTATGCGAAAACAAAAGTTTTTCAAAATCTTTATCTAAAGATTTATGCTTTGACTGATTAAGTATAGATACCGTAAATTCTGCGCGCGTATTATATTTAGCCGGAATTTTTATTATATTAATTTTAGCGCCCGCTTTTTGAAGTTCCAATAGCTGAGAAGTATATAGTATTCCTAAATCGGTGTTTCCTGATTCTAAAATCGGCATTACAAGCGCCGCGTCTAATAGATGGTCGGCATGAGACGTAATTGTTTTAAAAGCTCCTGGATATTTTTTATTTATCCTTCTGAACATTGCCCATGTATAGTCGCCTGCAGGATCGCTATGCGGGCTTGACGTCGTTAAAGACACGTTTTTATCCATTAATTTTTTTATCAGATTGTTTTCGGTTACATTCGCCGGGTTATCTATAGGAGTTGCGGCGGCAAGATAATCGTAAGCAAATATTTTATATGAATTTAAAAAACCTTTTTTTTCAAGCTGTCTTTGAAATTTTCCGTTGGCCGACAAAAACATATCGGCAGGAGCGCCCTCTTCGATATCTCCTTTCAAAACTCCGGCGCCTAAAAAATCGTAATATATATGAACGCCGGGATGTTCTTTTTTAAAAATTTTGCCTATTTCCATTATCGGTTTAGGAAGCGCATCGGCTGCAAGTATTCTTAAGGTTACCGCATTTGCTTTCTTAAACCCAAAATTAAATGAAATAAATGAAATCAGCACAAGCAAAAACAAAAATGCCGATAATTTTTCAAAAATTTTTACAAAGGCTTTCTTTTCTTTTTTCATTTTTACACCCTCTTTTTTAAATTAACATTATATTATTTTACGATATTTATTACTATTAAAAAGTTCTCACAACCATAAAATTAATCGTATTCTGCGTGCTTTTTCCGTCTCCGAAAACTTTATGGTTGGTTATCTGATTTTCTAATTCTACTCTGAATTGAGTATGTTTAAAAATATTCATATTAGGCCTGAATCCTAAAGTAAGAGTCGAATCGAAATAATTAAACGCTTCTCCCGGTACGCTTACAGACTCCCACATGCCGTTTGGATCCCACACCCTGACTTCTCTGATAGTTTGGGAAAATCTTCCTATTTTTGATAAACCGTAGTGATGTATATAAAAAGCTAGTCCTGAAAAATGCGATCTGCCGTATGTAGAATCCGAAGACTGAAACAGGGCGGTATTAGGCGATACCGCATTTTCGATATTAATATTATCGTTTTGAATAATAGAATTGTTAATACCTCCGTTTATTCCCATTTCATAATCTAATACAAAATCTAAACAATGCAATGTTTTATACTCCGCGTCCATATAATTATAAAAATATTTATTTAAATTATCGGGAATTATATTGTTGTCGTAAATAAGAAAATTTTCCGCGCCGTAAACCATTCCTTCATGAAAATTAATTATTTTTAAAGGCTTGTATGAAATATAAAATTCATAAGTAGGATAGCTGTTTATCGGTTCCATAGACTGATAAACGTAAGACACCTGAAAAAATGTTTTTAATTTTTTATGAATTATAGGATAACTTAGCGCTATTCCGGTTAGCGAACCGGGTTCTACGGAATCGATAATAGAATATGTATTTTCCCAATTTTTTGCTAAATTGTGCGACTCAAAACCTATCGGAGAATTATGCATGCCGACGTCAACCTTAAGACCGTTTCCTATGGGTATGCCGAATGACAAAAATAGATTTCTAAAACCGTAAAGAGGTCTTTTATAGGCTGGTTCCAAATAATACGAAAGATTACCCATGTACGACTCAGGGTGCTGTATGCTTTCGCCGGTATCCATCGTTAACGTAAAACCTATTCCAAACTTATTCCTTCCGTTTGAAAAAGGGTTCTTAGACAATGTAATATCTAATTCATTCACCGTAAAACCGTTAGCCTTAAAATCGTCGTTATAATTTCCGTTGTAATTTCCTTTAGGATACTGCGAATCTGCAACGGGATGAGCAAAATTATAAGTATAAGATGTTGCAAAAACTCCGGAAAGCTTAATCTGCGATAAAAAATTATTTTTTTTACATATTTTATGAGCATAAGTTTTTTTAGGCGCATTTAGTAAAGCTATAATCATAAAAGGCATGCATGCTAAAAAAATAATAAATAATTTCGAATAATAAAGCCTTTTCTTTTTCATATAAATTTCCCCTTATTAATTTCTGTTTTATTTATTTTATAAAGTTTTTACGATATATCTTAATTGATATAATGCTAAATAAAAAAATTGAAAATGCAAAAAAAATATGCAAAAAAAAAATGTTATGTCTATTATGATACAACGAAAAATAAAAGTCAAGAAAATAATAATCTTTTTCATTGCCGATATTTTTCAATTTATACAATAATATTTTTGTCAATAACCTGCAAGCGCAGTCGGGAGTAAAAAAATAAATAAATCTGACACCTTTTCTTTTTCACCTTTTCTTTACGACTTTTCCGCAGAAATGATTTTGGTCTTCAATCTTCCGTCGCTTAAAAGCAATATTAAATTTTCGTTTTCTTTAACCTGAGATACCGAAGAAACCACAATATTTTTCTCGTTAAAGGTTATAGAATATCCTCTTTTTAAAACGTTATAAGGACTTAAAGAGTTTAGTGCTTTTTGTTCGGCGTTTATGCGGCCCCTGTAGTTTGAAATTTTTACTAGAGCGTATTTTTCGAGTTTTTCCGATAATCCATTTACATGAAGTCTGCGTTCTTTAATAATATTTAACGGATTTTTAAGAAAAAGTCTTTTTCTTAAATGCGAAATATTTATATTTAATAAGTTAATTTTTCCGGCGATTAATTCATGCATATTTTCTACAAGGTCGTTAATGCGAATTTTTTTATTTTCTATTATTCTCTGCGGAGAAACTTTTTCAATATTTTGAATTAAATGCGAAATTGAGTTTTTTTTGTTTGAGATAATTTTATATACTGCCGAGTGCAACCTGGTATTTAAAGACTCTACCTGCCTTACAAGCTCTGATTTTACCGGCACAACCATCTCCGCCGCATTTGACGGAGTTGAAGCACGCCTGTCGGCGACGAAGTCTGCAATCGTAAAATCAGTTTCGTGTCCTACCGCGCTTATAACCGGAATTTTAGAATTATAAATAGCTCTTGCGGTAATTTCTTCGTTAAACGACCATAAGTCCTCTATACTGCCTCCGCCTCTCCCTACTATTATTACGTCTATTTTTCTTTCGCGTTCGTTGTATTTATTTAATAAATCGATAGCATTTGCTATTTCGATGGCGCTGTTCTGACCCTGAACCGATGCGTTTGCGAAAATTATAGACGCATTTTCAAACCTTTCAGATATTATTTTTACCATGTCGTGAAGCACGGCGCCGCTTCTTGAAGTAACTATGCCTATTGTTTCCGGTAAAAATGGTATACTTCTTTTTCTGGATTCGTCAAAAAGTCCTTCTTTTTTTAATTTTTCTTTTAAAAGCTCGAACATTGCATAAAGTTCGCCGTGACCGAGAGGTTCGATTTCCGAAACTATAAAACTATATTCGCCTTTGGGTTCGTATAGGTTTAACCTGCCGTAAACCGCTACGGACATACCTTCTTTCAAGTCGCATTTTATTTTGCGCAAATCGCTTTTAAATATTATACATTTTAATTTGGCAAATTCGTCTTTTATATCGAAGTAATAACCCGATGAATAATTAGTTTTTAAACCTGATATCTCTCCTTTGACCCTTATATTATAAAAATTATCTTCAAGAGTTGCCTTTATTAGACGTGAAAGTTCGGAAACTGTAAAAACCAAATGGTCTCTTTGTATGTCTTCCATGTTTTTTATATTTATTAAAGTATTTATTTATCGATTTAATTTAAGTTATTTATTATTATACCTTTTATTTTTAATAAAAAAAGCCACTAACGCTCCGCCAAGGGTTATATATCCCAGTATTGCGAAGGAATCTCCGTAGGAAGCTACTGCAGCTAGCATTTGAACGATTTCGTCAAAAAATCCGTGCGCAGGACTAGGGTAAATAGTGCCAGGCCTGAAATAACCTGATGCTTTTGAAATTAAATCTCCGTTTATAAAATGCATTACGTTGCTATAAGCATTTGAATTGTATTTTATATCTCTTGCGTACTGATTTAAATGATAGGCCTGTCTAACGACAAGCTCATTGCCTATATACGCAATTCCAAAAGATGCTCCAACCTGCAGTGAGACCGGTATTAACCCTGAGGCTTCCGGTATAAGCTCTTTTTTTACCGAATTTAAAGCGGCGCTCATAACCGGAGCATTCAAAAGTCCGATACCTACGCCTCTTATAAGCTGATTTACAATTATGTCGTAAACGCTGGTATTTAACGAAAGATTATCGAACAGGAACATTGAATAAGCCACTATTAATAATCCGGCAAAAAGAGGATATCTCGGTCCTATTCTGTCTGATATTTTTCCAGAAAAAGGAGATACTAAGGCTACGGCAATAGCCGTAGGGGCCATAAGAATACCTGCGTGCATAGCATTATAGTTCATAACGTTTTCTATAAAGAGCGGCAAAAGAAACATAGCTCCGAAAATCCCTACGGCTCTTACCATATTAACGATAAAAGCAATAACGAAATTATAATTTTTAAAAATATCCAAATTGAGAAGGGGAGTTTCGACAAATAGTTCGGTTATGATAAAAAAAACGCACGAAAAACCGCTTATTACTTCCGACTGTATTATTATAGGAGCGTGCCATCCGAGCGTCTGCCCTTCGTTAAGAGCGTACAGCAAGGAAGCCATCGATAAAGACATAAATAAAAAACCGAGAAAATCAAATTTTTTAATATATTTTTTTACAGGTATATCGTGAGTAAGAATGGCTATCGCTCCTAAAACCGAAATAATTCCGATAGGCACGTTAACGTAAAATATCCATCTCCAATCGACGTAATCGACGAGATATCCTCCTAAAGCAGGACCCACGGCAGGAGCAAGCATTGCCCCTATAGACCATATGCCCATTGCTTCGCCTCTTTCGTCCGGAGGAAAAACTTCGGCAAGCAGTGTTAATCCGGTCGGCGTTAGTCCCGCGCCGCCTATAGCTTGAATTATTCTAAATATTACAAGATCGCTGAATGAAGGCGAAACCCCGCATAATGCGGAACCTATTACGAAAACGACTATCGATATTATAAAAGGATATTTAATTCCCCATCTTCTTCTTATATAAGCCATGGGAAGAATAACGATAGAGTAGGCAATAGTATAGGCTATCATAACCCATTCGGCATCCGTAACGTTTATGCCGAAATGCGACATCATTTTTGGGATTCCGACCGTTACGATATTGACGTCGAGTATAGCCATAAATGAAGACACGACGACGAGGGCAAGCACTATCCATTTATAGCTTTCGTGGGATTTTTCGACCATAATTATTGCAAGTTATTTTACGGAAATACCGCGCATAAATAAGTTTAATATTTCTTCGGTATCTTTTTCTATCATTTCGGAAGTTAAATCAAACATGCCGTTAAGAAAATTGTATATAGCGCCGGTTTTTATCAAAGATACAAGCATATATGCAGACTTGGAATAATTCAGGTCTTTTCTGAATTCCTCAGATTCCATACCTGATTTAATAATGCCGGCGATATACTCCGTATATCTTTTTCTTCTTAAATTATAAGATTCCTTTGATTTTTTTTTCAAAAACACTACGTTTACTTCGTCCAAAAAAATAGTTTTAAAAAAATATCTGTTTTCGTAAATATGCTTTATATTTTCGTTAATTAAAGATTTCAACTTATTAAACGCTCCGCTTTCATTGCCGACCCTTGTTTTTATTCTTTCAAACATTTTTTCGAATCCCGAAGACAATACTTTCTCCAGAAGGTCGTCTTTGTCTTTAAAATAAAGATAAACCGTCCCTTTAGCTATACCGGCTTTTTGAGCCACTTTGTCCATAGTCAATGCAGAAAAACCTATTTCTTCTATAAGTTTTCTGGACGAAGATAAAATTAATTCGTATTTATCCTGAATTTCGGTCATATATACATTATAATGACTTAATAGTCATAATTCAATAAAAAAATATATCTTATTACTACGGGGACAGAATTCAATTCTGTCCCCGTCTCAAAATTGATATTTAATTCTGGCAAAACTGCATTAAAGGCTGTTTTAATTTTTTAATCAAAAAAGAAAGCGACATGAAAGCAATTATAACATAAACGGCCGAAAAAATAAAATGTACAGTTTCGTTACTTTGTGCGTTTAGTCCGTAAATTAAGATATTAGAAAATACTATTAACGGAAAAGACCACATTAAAATCCAACCTTCAAAAAAATGAAAACAGTGGGCTTCTTTTCCGTAAAGTCCTGAAAGTCCGGCGAGGACAAGTCCTGCCGATACAACTAATATCTCAGGATTTTCAACGAAAATATATATAATCCCGCTTATAATACCAAAAGTTACGCAGGATAATATAAATATTTTTATTTCTTTTTTCCATACCAAAAGAAATAACGAAGATATTAAAGAACCTGCATAAAACATAAAAAAAGCGATATAAAAAAATATAATGCCGCTTGAAACGTTATTAAGAAAAATATAAGAAAAAACAAAAAAAAGCATGCCGATAAATCCTATAACGTAACCCGACCTGTATATGACGTCGTATAATTTTGGATAATAAACTTCAGTTTCCATTTGTTCACTTCCGTTTTGTGATTGTGCCGGAATTAAATTCTGTCCCCGTATCTATTTTATTTTGCCGAGAACCGAAATATTTCTGCCGGCTTTGTTTAAAAATAAGCGGTCGGCTGCCTTTTTTACGGCATGCCTGTCGACTTTTTCTATATCTTTAAGAACTTGAGTTTTCGGTATATATTTACCCTCATAAATTTCATTAATTGCATTTCGGTTCATTATTTGGCTTGTAGACTCCATTCCCAAAAGAAAACCGTCGTATATATGTTTTTTTGCGTTAGATATTTCGTCGTCGCTTATATTTCCTGAAACTATTTCATCTATAATTTCAAATATTAATTTTTTGGATAACGCAAATTTTTTCGGAGAAACGCCTGCATAAATATAAAAAAAACCGTCGAATTTATGAAAAACGGAATTAGAATAGATAGAATACGCAAGACCTTTGTTCTCTCTTACTTCCTGAAAAAGTCTTGAACTTACTGAACCGCCTAATATTGCATTAAGCACTTCAACCGAAAAAAAATCTTTATCCAATCTGCTGACTCCTTCTAAACCTATTAGAAAATGGGTCTGCTCAAGATCTTTTTCGTGAACAAAATCGCCGAAAAATTTATCGGTAATTAATTTTTTATCTGTTTTTACGTTATCAAATTTTGATACGATTTTTTGCATATAGCAGTTAACAGATTCAGCGATTTTATCATGGTCTAAATTGCCTGCCGCCGAAATTACCACATTTTGAGGATTGTAACGGGATGAATAATAATCCAGTATTTTTTTTCTGTTAAAACCGCTTATAGTATCTTCCGTTCCAAGTATCGGCAAGGCATAAGGAGAATTTCCGTATAAATCTTTATGAAAAAGCTCCATGGAATAATCTGATGGGTCGTCTTGAACGCCTGATATCTCCTGCAGTATAACGTCTTTTTCTTTTTCTATTTCCTCTTCCGGAAATAAAGAATTAAACATTAAATCTATAAGGAGATTTAATGCGTTATCGTAATTTTTATATAAAACTTTAGTATATATGCAGGTTAATTCATTGCCAGTAAAAGCGTTTAGAGCTCCGCCCATCAGGTCTATTTCCCTGTTTATATCTTTATACGACCTGCTTGCGGTTCCTTTAAAAAAAAGATGTTCTATGAAGTGGGATATTCCGTTAAGTTCTGCCGGTTCGTAAACCGAACCGGTTTTAACCCACAATCCTATACTTATAGAATTGAAATAAGTTTTTTTTTCGGTTATTAAAGTAATGCCTGATTCTAAAACTTCTTTTTTAAAGTTTTTCATAAAGCTTCTTTCATAGACAGTTTTATTTTACCTGTTTTGTCTATATCAATGACCTTGACTTTCACTTCGTCGCCTTCTTTTAATACGTCGGAAACTTTTTCCACTCTTTTATTATCTATCTGCGAAATGTGGACTAATCCGTCCGTACCGGGAAATATCTCGACAAAAGCGCCAAAATCCATTATCTTTCTTACTTTACCGAGATAAATTTTGCTGATTTCGGCTTCCTGGATAATATCGTTTATCATAGCGACGGCAAGCTTAAGAGATTCTCCGTTGTTTGAAGAAATCGTCACTTTTCCGGAATCTTCTATATCTACTTTAGCGCCGGTCTTTTCTATTATTCCCTTTATTACCTTGCCGCCAGAACCGATCACTTCTCTTACTTTTTCGGGTTTAACGGTCATAGTAATTATTCTCGGAGCATTTTGCGCCATGTCTTTTCTCGGTTCCGAAATAGACTGAAGCATTATATTAAGTATATGCAAACGTCCTTCTTTTGCCTGCGATAGCGCGTTTCTTAAAATTTCGCTCGTAACGCCCGAAATTTTTATATCCATCTGTAAGGCCGTAACTCCGTTCGACGTTCCGGCAACTTTAAAGTCCATATCGCCGAGATGGTCTTCGTCGCCAAGAATATCAGATAGTATAGCTATGCTGTCGCCTTCTTTTATGAGTCCCATGGCTATTCCCGCAACGGGAGCTTTTATCGGAACGCCGGCATCCATTAAAGCAAGAGTGCCGCCGCATATCGTAGCCTGAGAAGAAGAACCGTTAGATTCTAAAATTTCGGAAACCAACCTTATGGTGTAAGGAAATTTTTCAGCGGGCGGAATTATATATCTTAATGCTTTTTCGCCCAGCGAGCCGTGTCCGATTTCTCTTCTGCCGGGAGACCTTAACGGCGCTACTTCGCCGACCGAAAAAGGAGGAAAATTATAATGCAGCATAAACCTTTTGGCGGATTCTTTCTCAGGCGCGTCTATTATCTGTTCGTCGAACTTTGTCCCAAGAGTCGCGGCAACTAAAGCCTGCGTTTCGCCCCTCGTAAAAACTGCGCTGCCGTGAGCCATAGGCAATTCGCCGACGGAACAAGTGATGGGCCTTATATCTTTAAGTCCTCTTCCGTCAATTCTTAAACCGTCTTTTATTATATTATTCCTCAATATGTCTTTCTGTATCGATTCCATAATATGCAGTATCGCTGCTTCATGCTCCGGATAAGATTCTTTAAGGAGTTCGATAATTTTATTGTCTAAACTTTCGACTCTTTCGTTTCTCTCAAGTTTTGCAGGAATTTTAAGAGCATCGGATAAATCGTCGAATGCAAGCTCTTTAACCCGTTCATATAATCCGTCAGGCAGTTTAATTTCTTTTATAGAAACTTTTTTAACGTCGATTTCAGATAAAATACTATTCTGAAATTCGATTAATTCCTTGATCTTACCGTGAGCAAACTCTATAGCCGAAATAAGCTCTTCTTCGTCTAACTCGTTAAAACTTCCCTCCACCATCGTTATAGCATCTTTAGAACCGGCAACTATAAGAAAAGTGTCGCTTTCTTCAAGTTCTTTATATGTCGGATTGGCGATAAAATTACCGTTTATTCTTGCTACTCTGACGCCTGCCGTAGGTCCGTTAAAAGGAGCTTCGGATACCATCAAAGAAAATGAAACGCCTATCATTGCAGCCATATCCGGATCGTTTTCGCTATCCATAGATATAACGGTTGCTATAATCTGGGTATCCAAAAAATAGTTATCCGGAAAAAGCGGCCTTATAGGCCTGTCCAAAAATCTTGAAGTCAAAACCTCTTTTTCGCTAGGTCTTGCTTCCCTTTTAAAAAAACCTCCGGGTATTTTGCCGGCGGCATAATATTTTTCGACATAGTTAACGGTAAGCGGCAAAAAATCGATGCCTTCTTTAATATTTTTGTTTAAGCACGTAGTAACAAGGACTTTTGTGTTTCCTATAGTTACTAAAGCGCTTCCGGATGCCTGCTTTGCAAGCCTACCCGTTTCCACGGTTATTTTTTTACCGTCGAACATTATTGTTTTACTTGTCATTTCGTCTCCTATAAAATTATAAACAATTTAACCGGCTCTTGTAAAAATATAAATGCCGTTTTTATTTGCGAAGGTCGAGGGCTTCTATAAGAGCTTTATATCTTGCTTCGTCTTTATTTTTTAAATAATCCAAAAGATGCCTTCTTTTTGCTACCATCTTCAGAAGGCCTCTTCTGGAATGATGGTCTTTTGCAAATTTTTTAAAATGCTCCGACAATAAATTAATTCTGTAGGTAAGCAGCGACACCTGAACTTCAACCGAACCGGAATCATGTTCATGAGTTTTAAATTTGCTGATAATCGTAGTTTTTTCTTCTTTAGAAATAGCCATTTAATTGAACCCCCTTAAGGACATATTTAATTTTAATTTGTATCTAATTTGTTATGTGTCGGAATTGAATTCCGCCTTTTTAATTTGTGATTGGTCGGAATTAAATTCCGCCCAATATATAATAAAGTTAAAGTTTAACGTTAATATTGACTGTCGGTATAATATTTTTAATCAAAAAATCTGCGTCTTTTTCTATGAAATCATGCGGCAATGCGTTAGAAACGTCAAAACCTCCGGCGCTTGTTCTTCTGAGGCTGTAAAGCTGAGCCGGAATA
Organism: Candidatus Acidulodesulfobacterium acidiphilum; assembly: GCA_008534395.1. Lineage (NCBI taxonomy): Bacteria > Candidatus Acidulodesulfobacteriota > Candidatus Acidulidesulfobacterales > Candidatus Acidulidesulfobacteraceae > Candidatus Acidulidesulfobacterium > Candidatus Acidulidesulfobacterium acidiphilum. The sequence goes on along the minus strand of SHMQ01000004.1, from coordinate 44,547 downwards.
TCGAATTTATCCATTATTTCCTGAGCAATAGCCCTTATATATGTCCCTTTAGAAACGGTGCATTTAAAATCTATAAAAGGATTGCCGGCAGATTTTATTTCAAAATTATATATTTTAACGACCGACGTAGGGTTATCGGTAACTACGTCGATATTATTTCTCGCATACTTATATAGAGGAATACCCTTATATTTTCGCGCGCTGAAAGCCGGTATCTTCTGGATAAAATCTCCCGATATATTTTTCAAATAAGCGGCTATGCTTTCTGCTTCGGAATCCGACACTTCCCTGAAACCGTTTTGTCTGCCTGTAATATCAAGAGTATCGGTGCTTATTCCAAGCCTTAAAGTTCCTTCGTAAGATTTAGGCATATTAACCAAACGATCCTGAAGTTTGGTCGCATTATTTAGAAGGACAGGCAAAACTCCGGTGGCAAACGGATCAAGCGTACCCGCATGCCCTACCTTTGAACAGTTAAGCCGTTTTTTTATATGATAATCTACATTAAACGAGGTCATATTTTCCGGCTTATCTATAACCAAAACTCCGCTTAAACCTTTATCGTATATTTTCATATTTTTTATGCTTTTTCGTTTAATATCTCGCCGCAATATCTATATACTTCTTTTTTAATTTCATTTATATCGCCGTTTACTTTGCATCCTGCGGCAAATTTATGCCCGCCTCCTCCGAACTTTTCGGCAACGTATGCGACGTTTGCATAACTTTTTGACCTGAAATTTAACCTATACTGGTTGAAACCGGTTTCCCTGAAAAATATTGCAATTTCTACTCCCTGAATAGACCTCGGATAGTTAACGAAATTTTCATACAGTCCGTTAATTTTTCCGGAATCGGCTTCTTTAAGAACGTCTTCTATCATTTTTTTTGTGCCGACCATAGATGCAACTTTTCCGCCTGATGAAAATTCTAATGTATTCAGGCTCTTTCCAAGCAAAAAATACATCTCGGCGGGTTTAGTCTCAAAAAGTTCGGTAGCTATTGCAGAAGGATCCATATTATATTCGTTTAACACAGAACATATATAGAATGATCTTTTATTTGCCGAAGAGTAATGGAAAGAACCGGTATCCGTAAGAATAGACGTGTATAAAGAAAGCGCTATATCGCCACTTATAAAAGACAATATTTTAGCGCGTTCTTCTTTATCGCAAGGCAAAGGTTCCGAAAATTTATCTCCAAGGAAATTATCGAACGGCGAATATCTAATATTGTTTATATATGCCCCGTATGCAAGAAAAAGGTAAAACAGAACTTCTCCTGCAGAACTTGCATCAGGCAGGACGAGATTTGCATGCCCGAAATACGTATTGGTAAAATGATGGTCTATATTAATTATTCTGTTTATTCCCGAAAGCTGTTCATAATTCGAACCTATTCTGGAAAATTCGCCGCAATCTACTACAATAAGAAGATCTATAGGCTCTTTTGGAAATTCGTTTAAAAATTTATCCGACTCCGGTAAAAATTTCAAATTAGCAGGTATCTGATCTTTTTCGTAAAGATATACTTCTTTATCCAAAGATTTCAAAAATAATCCCGTCGCTATAGCGGAACTTATAGCATCTCCTTCCGGATTTTCATGGGTAGATACCATTATTTTTTTTGACGTTTCTATTATGCGGAATATTTCGTCGGCAGTATTTTTAAAAGCGTTTAAATCCGAAACCGAATAATCTTTCTTTGGAGATATCATAAATTTATATGCTTTTTTGTTTTATTTGTTTAATTTATTAATTTTATAATTGTTTATTATATTATTTATTTCAAATGCCTGCTTTAATCCGTCGTAATATTCAAATCTTATTTCCGGAACAACTCTTAAAAGCACCTTTGAAAAAACTACTTTTTTAATAAAATTTTTAGAACTTTCAAAACCGCTTAATGCTTTTTTAATTTCTTTCTCGGAACCCATAACGCTGAAAAATATTTTACAAAATTTCAGGTCTTTAGAAATTTCGGCGTTTATAATAGTAACATTTTTTAGTCTTGTATCGTTTACTTCAAATTCTAAACATAACGATACTTCTCTTGCTATAAGTTCGGCGACTCTTTTATTTCTTTCTATCAATTTTCCTAAAACCTCTTTTATTATTTTATTTGACCGTCTTGGGATTCCAGAGTCTGTTTTATATATTCTATATCAAAAGCTTCTATTATATCGCCGGTCTTTACGTCGTTGAAATTTTCAAGCAAAATACCGCATTCAAAATTAACCTGAACCTCTTTAACGTCGTCTTTAAATCTCTTAAGAGAATTTATATGCCCCGTATATACTACCACATTGTCTCTCAGTAATCTTACGTTAGAAGACCTTTTAATAATGCCGTTCAAAACGAAAGAGCCTGCAACGGCTCCGAATTTTGGAACGTTAAAAACATTCCTTACTTCGGCTTTTCCTGTAATTTTTTCGTTTTCTATGGGAGCAAGAAGTCCTTCCATAGCATCTTTAATGTCTTTGACTGCATCGTAAATTATGCTGTAGTACCTTATTTCTATTCCTTCCGTTTCGCTTAAAGCCGAAGCTTTTGGTTCCGGTCGTATGTTGAACGCTATAATTATCGAATTGGTAGCTTTTGCAAGCATAACGTCGCTTTCCGTTATAGCGGAAGCGCCGCCGTGAATAACGTTTACCTTTACTTTTGGATTGGAAAGTTTTTTAAACGACTGTATTAAAGCCTCCATCGAGCCGTAAACGTCTGTTTTGACGATTAGCTTAAGTTCTTTTACGTCGCCCGTTTTAATCTTTTCATACAAACCTTCAAGGGTTAATCTTGCATTTGAATTAAGTTCCGATTCTCTGTGTTTCAACTGTCTTTCCAAACTTATTCTTTTTGCTTCTTTTTCGTCTTTAAGTGCGATAAAATTATCTCCGGGAGACGCAACTCCTTCTAATCCGAATATCTCGACGGGAGTAGAAGGTCCGGCCGATGATATTTTATTTCCTTTATAATCCAGCATAGCTCTGACTTTAACGTAATATAAACCGCAGACTGCGCTGTCGTTAACGTTTAACGTTCCGCTCTGAATCAATACCGTGGCAACCGGCCCCCTGCCTTTATCGAGCTTTGCTTCTATAACTGTTCCTCTTGCGGGTTTATTTGGATTTGCTTTTAATTCCAATATCTCAGCTTGAAGAAGAATAAGTTCTAATAGTTCTTTTATTCCGGTACCTGCTTTAGCGGAAACCTCCGCATAAAGGGTAGTTCCGCCGAGTTCTTCGGAAACAAGACCGTATTCTAACAGGCTGTTTTTAATTTTAGCGGGGTTAGCCCCCGGCTTGTCTATTTTATTTATTGCAACTATAATAGGAACGTTTGCCGCCTTAGCATGATTAATAGCTTCTATAGTCTGGGGCATAACTCCGTCGTCTGCCGCAACGACTAAAACTACGATATCCGTTATACCGGCTCCTCTTGCCCTCATTTCAGTAAAAGCTTCATGTCCGGGAGTATCTAAAAAAGTTATCATGGAACCGTCTATTTTGACGCTGTATGCTCCGATGTGCTGAGTTATGCCGCCGGCTTCGTTGGAAGTTACGTTTGTCTTTCTAATGGCATCCAGCAGGGAAGTTTTTCCGTGGTCTACGTGACCCATGACCGTAACTACCGGAGCTCTGGGTAAAAGCGATTCTTCCGCATCAACGGATTCTTCCAAAGCTACCGCTTCGTTAAAACTAACGTTTTCAACGGTATATTCGTATTCCGATGCTATAAGGGACGCTGTATCCACGTCTATTACGTGATTCATGGTAGCAATAATTCCGATGTCCATTAGTTTTTTTATAACTTCTGCGGCTTTAACTCCAAGAGCCTGCGACAGCTCGTTAACGGTAATACCGCTGCTGATTTTTATTACCTTTTTGGAAGCTTTTTTCTCCGGTATTATCTGTTGGACATGCTTAGCCTGCTTGCCGTGCTTGCCGCCGAATTTTCTTTTATTGTGCTTTCTAAAAACAAAAGATTCACCTTCTTCCGACGTATCAATAAATTTCTCGTTTTTAGAAAATTTTAACTGAGGTCCTTTCTTTATTTCTTCTTTTTTTACGGGTTTTTTATGTCCTGAAGCATCGGCGGTTTCTTCGGCCAACGCTTTAACTTTCGATACGTCTAAGGTCTTTATTACGCTAAGAACGTCCGGTTTTTGAACGGGTTCGTTTTTTGCTCCTTTTTTTAATTTATCCGTCTTTTCTTTTTCTTTTGATTTTTTTTCCGATAATTCGGCGTCTTGCGGCTGTTTAGTTTTTACCTGCCCTTTATTTGCTTTATCGGTTTCGACGGAAGCAACGGTTGCGGCAGAAACTTCGGCGGGAACGGCGGGTAATTTTTTTTCGATATTTCCGGCTATTTCAGCTTTACCCTCATCTGCGGAAGTCGTCGGTTCAGGCAAATTAACTTTAGATACTTCCGGCTCTGCAGCGCTCGCCCTTCTTCTTATAACTCCCTTAGAAACTCTTCTTTCTTCCATTATTTTTTTCCTTGTCGATAAAGATGTTTATATCGTATCCTGTTCTATTTTTTCTTTCAGTTCTAAATCCGCTTTAATTTTTTCCAAATATTCTATTGCGGAATTTATAATTTTTTCCGCTTTTTTATTATCGACCGTAATATCCTTAGCTAATTTATCGGCGCCGGCGCCGGCAATGCTTTCAATAGAAACATAACCGTTTTGATAAAGAAGTTTAGCGGTAATATCTCCAACACCTGGTATTTCCAGTAGTTCTTTATAGGCGTTCTTATCTTTAGAGCCTATTTTGGACTGGCTTAATATGTCCAATTTATAGCCTATAAGCTTGGAAGCAAGCCTCACGTTCTGTCCCTGCTTGCCTATAGCAAGGGCAAGCTGATCGTCGGGAACTATAACCGTAATAGTTTTTGAATCTTCGTCTATCGTTATATTGGAAACCTCTACCGAACTTAATGCGCTCACGGCAAACTTTGCCTGATTATCGGAATAAGGTATAATATCTATTTTTTCGCCCCTTAGTTCGTTAGTTATACTCTGTATCCTTATGCCTCTCATACCGACGCATGCGCCGACAGGATCTATGTCTTTGTTTGTTGTAGCTACCGCTATTTTAGACCTGAAACCCGGCGCTCTTGCAACCCTGACTATTTTAACCGTACCGTCGTATATTTCGGGAACTTCCGTTTCAAAAAGCTTGGTCAAAAATTCATCCGAGGCACGGGACAGAACAAGCTTTGGTCCGCCTTTTTCCATTTTAATATTGGATAAAACGGCTCTTATCCTGTCATGCGGCCTGTATGTTTCGCTGAATATTTGCTCCTGCCTCGGTAAAATAGCTTCAGTTTTTCCAAGATCGACTATTATCATAGATTTTTCTACTTTTCTTACTAAGCCGCTTACGATTTCTCCTCTGCGTTCGTTAAATTCGTTAAAAATATTTTTATGCTCTATTTCTTTTATTTTTTGAAAAATAATCTGCTTTGCAACCTGCGCTTCTATCCTGCCATATATATTTTTTTCGACTTTTAATCCAAGAATATCGCCCATAATTGCACCCGGATCAGCTTTCAGAGCTTCTTCTAGAGATATTTCCGTTTTAGGGTTTTTAACGTCTTCGACAACCTTCTTAAACATAAAAATTTCTATCTCTCCGGTTTCATCCGTAAAATGCGATTCAAGATCGTATCCCTGTCCTAGATTTTTTCTGGCAATTGCTAAAATAGCCTGCTCCAAAGCTTCAACGACTAATTGTTTTTCGATGTTCTTATCTTTAGATACCTGGTCGATTACAGGATTTATATCGCTTATAATAATCTGGGGCACCTTAAAACTCCTTAATTTTATTAATTAATATTATAAAATATATACTATACTACTAAAAGATTTCCTTTTTTTATGTCGCAAAAATCGACTTTTACAATTTTATTTTCTATTTCGTCTAAAATTGAGACTTTTTTATTTTTGTCTCCGCCCGAAACCTCGGCTATTTCACCTATAAGATTAACTCTGCCTTCGGTTTTATTTTTTAAAACTATTTTAGCTCTTTTTCCGATAAATTTTTCATAATCGTTAAACTTTATAAGTACCCTGTTAACGCCGGGAGAAGAAACTTCAAGCGTATATTTAAATTTTATGATGTCTTTTACATCTAAAATCATTCCTATCTCTTTAGATATTTCCGATAAAACCGATATATCGACGCCTTTTTCCGAATCTACGTAAACCCTTAAAATTACTCCGCTGTTTTTTTTCGCGGGAAAAAATACGGCGCCTACTAAATAACATCCGTAATAAGGCACTATATCTTCTATAATCCTTTCTAAGTCATTAATTAAATTTTCGTGCATAAAACAAAAAAAGCGGGTAAAACCCACTTTATATAAAAAACAAAATTAGGTGAAACTTTTTTATATACAACTAGATATTAAAATTATAATTAAAATTTAATAAAATATCAACAATAAATTTTATGTTTATATTTTACGGAATGCAAAAAAAGACCGCAAGACGGAGCGCATACGGAATTGCAAATAAAGTTTCTTTCTTTCAACATTTTTTTTAAACAGTCTATATCGGTTTTTCCAGTTCCGCAAAAAATTAATGCTCCTACTATTCTTCTGACCATGTTTCTCAAAAACCCGCCGCCTTCTATAAAAATATCGTATCCGTAATTTTCTTTGCATATTTTTATTTCACTTATGATCCTGTTATAATTTTTATTTTTTTCATTTCTTTCCTTTCTCGTAAAATTAAAAAAATCGTTCATTCCAAGAAAAACTGAGGCTGAGCGGCTCATCAAGGCAAAATTCAATTCTTCTTTTACAAACCACGATTTGTTAATTAATAGAGGGCTTCTAAAGCCTGAATTAATTTTATAAAGATACGTTTTTGACAGGACATCGCGGGTAGCATGGAAAGAATCGTGGACGATCTCTATGTTTTTTATAGATATATCATTAGGAAGAATACCGTTTAACGCTATTTTAAATTTATTAATATCGTAAAAAAACGGAAGTTTAAAATTGGCAACCTGGTTTAACGCATGAACCCCTGCATCGGTTCTTCCGGAGACTAATAGCTTTGCATCGGTTCCGGTAAATATTTTTATAGCTTTGTTAATCTCGTTTTCCACGGTTTTACCGCCGCAACGGCTGCCGGTTTCGGATTGAGACTGCCAGCCTTCGTAATTGGTTCCGCAATATTCTATAACCGCTAAATAATTCATTCTACCGTTATATTATCTTATTATCTGCCGTTACCGCATTTTGAAAGTATATATCTTAACGACCTCAAAGACAAACCCAAGGTTTTAGCCGCTTCCAATTTAGAGTTTTCTTTTTTTATACTGTCCGCAACTATATATTTTTCTACTTCTTTTATAAAATCGGCCAGCGTCAATTTTCCATGCCGTTTCTTTAAATTTTCAAAAATTCCGGCTATTTCCGCCATATAATAGTCCATGTTAATATCATCCGTTTTGCGGATATTCGTATCTGGAATATTTTTATAAACCTGCAAAGAAAGATTTTCTTTTCCATCGTGTTTATTTTTTTCTAAAATATAATCCGGCAGGCAGTCTAAAACAATCTCTTTATCTTTATTTAATAAGGGCTCTTCCTCGGTATCCGAACCGCCGCAGTAAATACAAGCTCTTTCTATTATGTTTTCCAGTTCGCGTATATTGCCAGGATAATCATATTCCGTAAGAAACGCAAGAGCTTCCTGCGAAATTGAAGCGATAGATTTAGAATATTTTTTTATAAAATACGGGATTAATTCCGGCAAGTCTTCTTTATGTTCTCTGAGCGGCGGCATTAAAATATTTATTTTGTTCAACCTGTAATAAAGGTCTTCCCTAAATTTCCCCTCAGATATTAAAGCCGGCAAATCTTTATTTGTAGCGGCTATTATTTTAACGCCCAGAGACTCTTCTTTGTTTGAGCCTAATTTCCTGTATGTTTTTTCTTGAAGAATCCTAAGCAGTTTAACCTGAACCTGCATAGGCAGATCGCCTATTTCGTCCAGAAAAAGTATGCCTCCGTCGGCGCACTTTATTAATCCGGTTTTATCGGTTTCCGCTCCGGTAAAAGTCCCCTTGGCATAACCGAACAATTCGCTTTCTACGAGATTATCGGGGATTGCAGCAATATTTACAGGGACAAAAGGTATTTTTTTTGAATCGTTAGAATTTTTAGAATAAATTTCGTAAATTAATCTTGCCGCCAGTTCCTTGCCGGTTCCGGACTCTCCCGTTAAAAGTATAGTGGTAAAACCTTTAGAAACACGGTTTAAATCGTTAAGAACCGAGTTTATGGCTTTCGAAGAACCTATAATGCCGCCTCTTAAAAACACCGTTTTTTTTAAATCGTTAAGTTCGTCTAAAACCGAAAAATAATCCAACGCATTTTTAATTACTATTCTGAGATCTTCATTGTCTAAAGGTTTTGTAAGGTAATCGAAAGCGCCTAGTTTTATAGCTTCTATTCCTATTTTGACATCCGAATATGCAGTCATTAATATAACCGGAATTTTGCCGTAATTTGAAGCCGATTCCCTGTATTTTTGTTTTACGTGCTTTATTAAATCCATTCCTGATACCTCCGGCATTCTTACGTCGGATATTATTAAATTAAAAACTTGTGTTTTTAAAAGTTCTAAAGCCGAATTTCCGCTCTGCGCCGTAACAATCTCATAACCGTCTATTGAAAGAAGTATGGCAAGCGATTCAAGAATAGATTTTTCGTCGTCGACTATTAGTATTCTCTGTTTATTGTTCATTTTAACGCATTTGTTTATTTAATAAATTAATTATTAACCGGTCATGACGGTATATCTATTTTAATTAAAGTACCTACAGATTTTCTGCTGACTATGTTTACGTTCCCCCCAAGGCTTTCGGTCACGGAATATACTATCGACAATCCCAGTCCAAAACCGTTTTCTTTAGTTGAAAAAAGAGGCTTGAATGCATTTCTAAGAGTAAAATCGTCCATACCTTCTCCGTTATCGGCAACTGTTATAGAAATAATATTTTTTTCTTCAGTTTTTTTCTCCTTTTTAGCTCCTATCCTTACGATTCCTTTTTTTTTATTTTCTTTTATTAAATAAGACGTGCTCATTTCGACCGATTGCACCGCATTTTGAATTAAATTTGAAAATATTTGAATAATTCTGTTTTTGTCCAAATATATCCTTTCTTCTTTACCGACCGAATTATGAATTTTTACTTCCGTACCGCCGGTATATTTTAATATTATCTCATTTATGAGCTGATATAAATTAAAATTTTCGGAATTGCGGTTTGCCGCCGTCGATTTTGTTTTTATTAATCCTAAAAAATCAGTTACTAAATTGTTAAGCCTGTCGGATTCGGTTTTTATTATATTTATCAATCTTTTATGATCTGATTCTTTAATGCTTGAATATCCCGAATCCAGAACATAAGCGGACGTATTTATAGCCGATAGAGGATTCCTTATTTCATGTGCGAGCCAGCCTGCAAATTTACCGGCAGTTTTAAGGCTTTCGTTTATTCTGGATTCCATTTCTAATTCTTTTATGTAAGTTATATCTTTGAAAAGCAGAATATAATTTCCTACTCTGCTCTCGTTAACCGAATGCTCCGTAACTGCAAAACCTAAAACGGTATTTTTATGGTTAATTTCAAATCGGTTACCGTCTTTTTTCTCTTTTTTCAAAAAAGCGTTAACAGGAAAATTTTCGAAAATATCGGTTATCTTGAGGTCGAAATCAAAAAGAATTCCGGTTTTATTTTTAAAATTTCGTTCAGAATCCAGATTAACGATTTTAACCGCCGCTTCGTTTATAAAAACTATATTAAAATTTTCATCTACTACGATAATCCCCTGAGAAAAAGAGTTAAACAGCTCTCTGTTAAAATTTTGCGATTTTTTTATAAATTCGTCTTTCTCTATTATTTTATTGCTTAAATTGCCGAGTTCGCCGGAAAAACGGTAAAAGACCCAAGTAAATATTAAAACGCCGAGTATGTTGGTGCTCGTAACAAATAAAAGTTTATCGGGATTATACAAAAAATAATAATGACTGCCTATGTCGAAATAATAATGAAGATCGGCCGACACCCCTATAGCTAATGACGAAGCAATGCCGTATATTAAAACTCCCGATTTTAAAAAAATAAATCCCGCTATAAGAATTAGAAGATAATATAAAAATATGAACTTATCGTTTAAACCGCTGCTTAATATGATTATTAGAGATATAACGATAAAATCTAACGATAACTGAAAAAAACCAAAAAAAACCAAAAATTTATAATTGTCTTTTTTTCTAAAAAAAAACAAAATTACATAATAAATAATAGTTATAGATATTACAAAGGCGGTAAAAAAATATATAAAGACAGAGTAACGAATTATATCTTTATAATTTAGAAGGACGTATGACAGGACTATTAAAGAAAAGGCTAAAACTCTAAAAGTTATTGCAAATTTTAACTTGTTGTATAAATTTTTAAAATCTCCTTCATTAATTTTTTTCATCCCTTAATGGCTTTTCCCAAATTGAATATCGGTAAATACATGGCTACTACAAGCGTGCCTACTACAATACCAAGAAATACGATAAGCGCCGGCTCCAACATCTGGGTAAGATTATTAACGGCATTATCTACCTCTTCATCGTAATAATCGGCTACTTTTGCAAGCATAGCATCCAGATTTCCCGTTTTTTCTCCTACGGTAATCATCTGAATAACAAGCGGAGGAAAAAGGTTGGTTTTGTTTAATGACGAGCTTAAAGGCGAACCTGAAGAAACCTCGTCTTTCGTCCGCATTAAAGATTCTTCTATTATCTTATTGCCGCTTGTCTTAGAAACTATTTCTAATCCCGCAAGTATCGGCACGCCGCTTTCTACCATAGTCGAAAGCGTTCTCGCAAATCTTGCTATAGCGACTTTTTTCAGCAGGATGCCTATGACCGGTATCTTCAGAACCATTCTGTCGATATTGCGCTTTCCGTTTTCCCTCTTTCCGTATGCTTTAAAAGCAAATATCAAAATGCCTAATGCAATAATAATATACAGTATATATGCTCTCATAAAATTAGAAAAATCTATTACGTCTCTTGTCAGTGCCGGCAGTTTAGCGCCTACGCTTGCAAAAAGATTGGCAAAAACGGGGATTACGAACGTCATTAGTATTATAATTACGCCTACCGCAACGCTTAAAACTACTATAGGGTATATCATTGCACCCTTTATCTTTCTTTTTAATTTTAATATTTTTTCAAAATAAACCGACAATCTTTTGAAAACTCTGTCTAATACTCCTCCTTTTTCGCCCGATTCGACTAAATTAACGTAAAGTTCGTTAAAAACTTTTGGAAATTTTCTCAAACTGTCCGATAAAGAAGCGCCGCTTTCTATTCCTTCTTTTATCTTTGTAAGAATACCCTTTAGGTCTTTATTTTTCTGCTGTTCAATCATTATGGAAAGACCTTGCAGTATGGGAACTCCAGATTCTATAAGCGATGAAAACTGTCTCGTAAAAGCTATCAAATTGTTATCGCTTATTTTTGTATTAGGACTTATTTCTTTGTTTCCATGAAGGCTTAAAGTAAAAAAATCGCTTTTTTTCTTGACGCTTATAGGATAAACGTCCATTTTTCTTATCGCTTCTATAACCTGCTCATTATTATCGGCAGTAATTTCGCCTTTTGCATATTCTCCTGAATGCTTTTTTCCTTTCCACTGATAAGTCGCCATTTAAAAGTTTCTCCGATTATAAATTACTAAAATCTATTCCCGAAAAAGGGTTGTCTGCGCCGATGCCGGTTTTCCCGACGGAAGCGCCTGGAGTATTAGAAGGCTTGTTTGATGCCGTATTTAATCCTCCTTTAGACGTTAACCCTGAATTTATAGCCTGTTTCAGCTCCTCCGCATCGGACGACCTGCTATATGCTTCTTCTTCGCTTATTATTTTTTTATTCACCAAAGAAGCAAGCGCCTGGTTAAGCGTCTGCATGCCGTATTTTTCCTGCCCCAATTGAAGTTGGGAATATATTTGATGTATTTTATTTTCTCTAATTAAGTTTCTAATAGCTGCATTGGGAATCATTAACTCTGCGGCCAGAATCCTACCCGGAGTGTCGATTCTTGGAATAAGAGTCTGGGAAAGAACGGCGACGAGCGAAAGAGAAAGCGACGATCTTACTTCCGGCTGCTGATTCGGAGGAAATATGTCTATAACCCTGCTTATAGTTTGAACGGCAGAGTTTGTATGAAGCGTACCGAACGTAAGATGTCCGGTTTCCGCTATTGTAAGGGCGGCCTCCATAGTCTCCATATCTCTTATTTCGCCGACGAGAACGACATCGGGGTCTTCCCTTAAAATATGCCTTAAAGCTTCCGAAAAACTGCTTGAATCCTGACCTATCTCTCTCTGATTGACTAAACATCCTTTATGCGGAAAAACATACTCGATAGGATCCTCGATAGTAATAATATGTTCGCGTCTAGTCTGATTAATTGCATCTATCATTCCCGCAAGCGTAGTAGTTTTACCCGAACCGGTAGGTCCGGTAACTAAAACGAGACCTCTCGGCGCCTTAATAATTTCTTTAACCATGGGTGGAAGACCGAGATTGTCGATAGAAGGAATTTCATGCGGTATAACCCTGAACGCGCCTGCAATCGAACCCCTGTCGTAATATAAATTGCCTCTGAATCTCGAAACGCCTTTCTGGCTGAAAGAAAAATCTAATTCATGGGTTTCTTCGAACTTCTTTTTCTGAAGATCGGTAATAATGCTGTAACAAAGTCCCTGCGTGTCTGCGGGACTGAGAAGCGGAAAATTTAACGGAACCAATGAGCCCCTTAATCTTATTTGCGGAGGAGTCCCTGCGGCTATATGAAGGTCTGAAGCGCCTTGATCCACCGTGGTTTTTAATAAATCTGCTATGGAAGGCATATGCGGCTCCTTTTATATACGTCGATATATTTTAATTATATTTAATATTTTTACTAATAATATATAGCATAATAATATTAATGATTAATGTCAAGCGTTTCAAATTATATATCTATATTATTCGAATCCAAATATTGAATTATCTCCTCCAATGAAGTAATCCCTTCTAAAAATTTTTCTTTTGCCGATTCTCTAAGCGCTTTCATTCCCTTATCTACGGCAGTATTATGTATTTCGGATTCGTTGGCATTTTCATAAATTTTATTTTTAATATCGTCGTTTACGTCCAGAACTTCGTATATTGCTATCCTTCCCTTATATCCGGTTTTGTTGCAGGCGTTGCAGCCCTTTGCCTTATAAAAACGTTTGCCCGAAAGTTCCTGCATATTGAATCCTAGTTTTAATATTGCATTTACATCCGGATAATACGGTTCTTTGCACTCGGCGCATAATTTTCTTATAAGCCTCTGGGCAATGATAAGGTTCAAACTTGAAGCAACCAAAAAAGGCTCTACTTTCATGTTAATAAGCCTTGAGATTGTAGAAGCGGCACTGTTTGTATGAATGGTCGAAAGCACTAAATGCCCCGTAAGCGCCGCTTTTATGGCAATTTCGGCAGTTTCTAGATCTCTAATTTCGCCGACCATTATTATATCGGGGTCCTGCCTCAAAAACGACCTTAATGCGGAAGCAAACGTCAAACCTATTTCTTCGTTAACTAAAACCTGATTAATACCCTGAATATTATATTCGACGGGATCTTCCGCCGTAGAAATATTCACGTCCGGTCTGTTTACGTCCGAAAGAGCGCTGTATAACGTGGTGGTTTTACCCGAACCGGTAGGTCCGGTAACTAAAATCATGCCGTATGGCTTATGTATAGCATTTTTGAAGTCTTTTAACTGCTGTTCCGAAAATCCGAGTTTTCGCATATCGAGCTGTAAATTGGCTTTATCTAAAACCCTGATGACTATTTTTTCTCCGAAAAGAGTCGGAAGGCATGAAACTCTCATATCGACTTCTTTGTTGTCCATCCTCGCCTTAATTCTTCCGTCCTGAGGGAGCCTTCTTTCCGCTATGTCTAATTGCGCCATTATTTTAAGCCGGGACGTTATCGGATTTTTTAACTGTCCGGGTATTTTCATCTGCTCTATTAATTTGCCGTCGATACGATATCTTATTCTTACTATCGTTTCGTAAGGTTCTACATGTATATCGCTTGCATTAAGTTTTACGGCATCCAAAAGAACCTTATTTACAAATCTTATAATAGGCTGTTCCGATGACGACCTTTGAAGTTCGGATATATCCAATTCTTCATTGGTTTCTTCTATGGCAATGGAATTAAGATAATCTTTATTTTCCGTAAGAATACTTGACGCGTTATAATATTTAGATAAAGCTGAGGCTATCTCGTTTTCCGATGCGACTACGACTTCTATATTTAAACCCGTTAAAAATTTTATATCGTCTAAAGCTTCTACCCTTGTAGGGTCGGCTACAGCAAGATACAGAGTATTGCCCTGCCTTTTAAAAGGGATCACCTGCAGTTTAACCGCTAAATCGGGAGGAATAAGTTTTATTACGCTTTCTGGAATTTCGTTATCGAGGAGATTTACCGTAGCGGCGCCGAACTCTTTGGAAAGAAAAGAAACAAGGTCGGCATCTTTAATAAAACCTAACTTAGTCAGCTGTCTGCCTATACTGCCGCCGTAACGTTTTTGTTCTTCTAACGCGGAATTTAATTCCGCAGGGGTTATTATGCCGTTTTTAACTAAAATTTCGCCGAGTTTTAAATCTTTTAGCTTTTCCCCTTTTGAAATTCCGCTGCGGATCCTCTCCTGCATCAGAAGAGCGTTGGATATATCGTCTTTTTTGGCGACGCCGTGCTTTACTAATATATCGCCTAATTTATCGCTAGTAAAATTAGAAGGCGTCATAAAATCGTTATTCATATTGATACCGTCGCGATTATACAATAATAAACATGTAATTTTTAACGATAAGTTCGCTTATTAAATTTTACCACATAAGCATATTTTTTAAAATATACCGCTTAAAAAATCTTTAATGCAATCAAACTCGATTTTTCTGCCCGTCCATATATAAAAACTTTCTATAGCTTGAAATAAAAGCATGGAAAGTCCGTTTGTAAATTTCAAACATTTCTCTTCTAATCCGTTTGAAAGAAAAGAAGATTTTTCGGAATAAGATATGTCCATGAAAAAAAAATTATTTTTAAAAAATTTTAGGCGGCTTAAAAGGCCGTCGGCAAAATTTTTGTTCCCATCCGAAGGGGTTACCGTATTGATTAATATATCGCAACCTTTAATAGAGGCAATATCGGTTTTTTCCGAAATACCGTTAAATTTAAAATCGGAACAAATAATTTCGGTAAAAGAATTTAAAGATTGCTTCCATAAATCTGCTTCTTTTTTTAGTTTTTCCGCATTGGAGAAACTGCGGTTTATTATCAGAACATATTTTGCGTTGGATTTTATTAAAGCATACAATACCGCTCTTGCCGCTCCTCCTGCCCCTAACAGAATAACGGTTTTGCCGCTTAAGTCTTCGTTAAATTCATAATTTACGGCATTAATAAAACCCGTTATATCGGTGTTATAACCGCGATAAAAACCGTCAGGCTCTAAATTAATCGTATTGACGGCGCCTATCGTTTCGGCCTGGCAGTCTAAACAATCTAAATATTCCAGAACTTCGGTTTTATAAGGCTGAGTTACGTTTGCTCCTTTCATCCCCATAGCCTTGAAACCTTTAACCGCGGCGGGAAACAGTTCCGGAGAAACGTCGAATTTACCGTAACATAAATTTATATCGAGGAGTTTAGCTATAGAATTGTGAATTAAAGGGGAAAGGGTGTAATCTATTTTATATCCAAAAATACCGCATAGACTCAAGTTGAAGTCCTTACTTATTTTCATATTGAGTTCATCAGCATCTGCTTTAAAAGATAGTCTATTTTCGCCGCTTTCTTATCGTCTATAAACATATAAACGTATCTTTCTATATCCTGAATAGTTTTAGTAAGCGCCTGTTTGTCTCCGCTATTTAAAACATTATAATCGACGGGTACTTTTTCGGCTTTATTTCCTAACTGCTCCTTAAGTACCTTTTTAACGGAATTTATTAATTCCTGCCTGTTTAAATGTTCGTTATGAGGTGGATCGACTTTTATATATCCGCTCTGCAGTAAATTATAGAGAGTTTTAAGAACAAAAAAATCGTTTTCTACGGTCAAAGAAAGAATCTGATTTATGCTTTTTTTTCCGTCCACCAAAGAAAGAACGTTCCATACCGTGGGAGTAAGAGACAGCGGCCGTATATTTCCGCTTCTGTTAGTAACTACCGAAGGAATATAATTTTTCGAAGGTATGACTTTAGAAATCACGGATAATTCATCGCGCCTTTTTTTGCATTCGGTTAAAATAGGCGACAGATCCATAGGATTTGCAAAATTTATTATATCGGGCAAAGGCTTTTCATCGAACGCGAATTCTCCGTTGGTTAAGAATAGTATATAATTTAAAGTCTCCGATATATAACTTGAAGTAAATTCGTTTTCTTTAGATTTTGGAATAGACTCCGATTTAAAAAAATATATGTCGAAACCTGCAGTAGTTTTATAATAAGTACGGTATTTTTCTAATATCTGAAGATAGTCTTTTTTGCCCATATCCAGAAGTTTTACCGCTAATTTTTCCAGAATATTGTTATCGGAAATCGACAGAAAATAAAGCTTGCCTTCTTTAATGAAAAGTTTAGCGGCAAAATTTTCGAATCTTAAATTTAATACTCCCGTTTTTTTTGAAATTTCCAGAAATTTCAAAACGTCGAAAAGTTCCAGATTTGTTATGTTTCCTTTTATGTCCATAATAGCAACCTTTTTATAATTTCTCGTTTAATATTTTATTTTATTATATATTAATTATAATACAATAAAAATATAATGAGTTGATTATTTATGAATTTCAAGTTCTCTAATTAAATGAAATATGAATCTGTTTACCACGCCCACGAATATGGAACCGAAAAACAGAACCGACCCTATTAGAAAATATGACAAGTCTATATTATTAAGAGACGAAATGAAAAAAAATGCTCCCGCCTCCGCAATGAAAAAGAAAAACATAAAAACCCACATGATAGCAAGCCATTTTCCTACAAACCCTCCCGGTATTCTCTTTCTCAAAGAAGCTGCAACAATCATGTTTGCAAACATAATTATAGCGCCAAGCACGACCAGGACGTAAAATAAATTGATAAAACTTAAAGCATGACTTAAGTAGGACATTTTATTTCTCCATTTTTGTGATGGGTCAGAATTGAATTCTATCCCATTGTTTAATTTTGTGATGGGTCAGAATTGAATTCTGCCCCATTGTTATTTAAAAAATTAATATTAATTTAATAATACAAAATAGATATATTTTTTTCAATATATTTTTTTATAAATAATAAAACTTTTTAAATTTAGATTGATATTTTTTTTTGTTTTTCTTATAATAAAAAATATATGGAAAATATTAATACTTCCGAAAAAAAAATAAACAACTTGACATTTGAAGAAGCGCTTAAAAAATTAGAGGAAAACGTCCTAACCCTCGAAAAAGGCGATATAGGATTAGACGAATCCATAAAAATTTACGAAGACGGAATAAAATATTCGGATTATCTTCTCCAAAGACTTGATTCTGCGGAAAAAAGAATAGAGGAATTAAGCGCAAAAAACGCCGAAAAAGATAAACAGTCTTTCGGCGTCGAAAATTTAAATATATGACCGGCCTGCCTTTATATATAGAAACCAATAAAAAATTAATAGATATCTTCATTAAAGACCATTTTAAAAAAATGGGTTACGGAAAAAAATTTCCGCATAATAAATTTTCCCTTCCGGATACAATGTTATATACTCTTACTACGCCGGGCAAAAGAATAAGGCCTATTATGGTTATGCTTACGGCTGAAAGCCTCGGTTTTTCCGATAAAAAAAAACTGCTTCCTTTCGCATCTTCTATTGAACTTATTCACTCGTATTCTTTAATACACGACGATCTGCCTTCAATGGACAACGACAGCCTAAGGAGAGGGAAACCTACAAGCCACATAGTATTCGGCGAAGCTTCCGCAATACTTGCAGGCGACGCTCTTCTTGCGGAAGCTTTCGCCATGCTTTCCGATAAAAATTACTGCGGATGGCTGGAACCGGAAAAAACGTTAAGTATAATCAGGGAACTTGCATACGCCTCCGGAGCAGGAGGTCTTGTCGAAGGGCAGTTTCATGACGTCGATTCTTTCGGCAAACTTTTGAATCCCGAACAAATAGAATACATCAACGAAAAAAAAACGGCGTCGCTTATTTCGGCTGCTTGCGCCGTGGGTGCAATTTTGTCCGGAAAAGACGAACCGGCAGTATTAGAATTTAAAAGATTCGGATTAAATTTAGGATTAGCTTTTCAAGCCGTAGACGATATTCTCGGTATTTTAGGAAACGAAGAGGTTATAGGAAAAACGGCGGGCATCGACAAAATAAACCGCAAATCCACCTTCGCCGAACAAATGGGCATTGAAAAAACTAAAGAGCTTATTAAAGAATACAACGAAATAGCGCTATCGTCTATAGAAAAAACAGGCGCCGAAAAGACATTGCTTATAGAATTAATAAATTATCTTACCGACAGGATAAATTAAATTATTTAGACTAAATACAAAAACTTTTTCTATGATACTGGAAAAAATAAAAAAACCGAACGACGTAAAAGACTTAAATATAAATGAGCTTGAACTGCTTTCGGACGAACTTAGGAAAGAAATAATTTCCGTATGCTCCGGTAACGGCGGACACATTGCGTCGAGTCTCGGCGTCGTCGAACTTACGGTTGCGCTTATAAAATCTTTCGATTTCGAAAACACAGACAAGATTATATGGGACGTCGGACACCAGTCTTATCCTTATAAAATTCTTACGGGAAGAAAAGAAAAATTTAATACATTAAGAAAATTAGGCGGTATATCGGGTTTTCCGTCAATATCGGAAAGCAGATACGATTATTTCGGCACTGGCCATGCAGGTACGTCTATATCCGCCGCGCTCGGCATGAGCGTGGCAAAAGATTTAAAAAACGATACGGAAAAGAACGGAAGAATTATAGCCGTCATAGGAGACGCTTCAATTTCAAACGGACTGGCTCTCGAAGGCTTAAATAATGCAGGCTCGTTAAAAAAAGACGTCATAGTTATACTTAACGATAACGAGATGTCGATATCTAAAAACGTTGGAGCTATTTCTAATTATTTGAATAAAATAATGAGCGGTAATTTTTATCAGGGCTTAAGAAAAGAAATAGAAAAAATGTTGAAATCTATCCCTTTGTTCGGCTTACAAGTGGCAAAACTTGCGTCTAAATTCGAAGAATCTTTCAAAAATCTTATAGCGCCGGGTATTATCTTTGAAGAACTAGGTTTTACTTACGTCGGACCTATAGACGGGCATAACTTCCAGCATCTGCTCGATTCTTTCGACAACATAAAAAAATTAAAAAAACCGATACTGCTTCATGTTATAACAAAAAAAGGAAAAGGTTACGAACCTGCGGAAAAAAATCCGTCGATATTTCACGGGATTTCAGCTTTTGATAAAAACACGGGTTTAACTTTAAAAAAATCCGGCAACGTTTCATACGGCGAAACGGCTTCCAACTTTCTTGCAGATATGGCATCGGATAACTCCGATATAATAGCCGTAACGGCGGCAATGCCTGATGGAACAGGGCTTTCAAGATTTTCAAAACTTTTTCCCGACAGATTTTTTGACGTCGGCATAGCCGAAGAACACGCCGTAACGTTTGCTGCAGGCGCCGCATCTAACGGATTAAAACCTTTTGTTTTTATATATTCTACATTTCTTCAGCGCTCTTTAGACCAGATAATACACGATGTCTGTCTGCAAAATCTTCCCGTCGTTTTCTGTATAGACAGAGCAGGAATTGCCGGAGAAGACGGCGCAACCCATCAAGGAATATTCGACATATCTTTTTTAAACTACATACCCAACCTAATTTTTATGTCGCCGAGAAACGAATATGAACTTATGCGTATGGTTAAAAGCTCTTTGGTATATGGAAAACCGGTCGCTATAAGATACCCAAAAGCAGAAACTCCTTATTTTGAACTTCCTAAAAAAGAAAGCGTTGCGGTTTTAACCGAAGGAGAATTTGAGATATTGCTTGATGCAGTCAACTTTAAAAATATAGTAATAAGTATAGGCGCGCCGCATACTTCAATATTAAATAAAATACTTAAAATATTTAACGAAAATAATGCCCGAACCCCCGAAAATTTAATCAGTCTTATAGACGCAAGGTTTATTTCGCCTATTTCCGCCGAATTAATAAATAAAATTAAAAATGCGGAAAAAATAATGACCGTAGAAGAAAATGTAGAGTTTTCGGGTTTTGGAGCAAAAATTTTAACTTTGTTAAGCCGGCAAACTAACTTGAATTCATTAGAATATAAAATAGTATCTCTCGGCTCCGATTTCATAGAACACGGATCGCGGTCAGAGCTTCTTGCTTTAAAAGGATTTTCGGAGGAAAGTTTATCGGATACAATAAAAGCTTTTTTTATCTCAGACGGTGAAAAAAATAAGATTAGATATTCTTCTTGCTGAACCTTCGTCGGGATACGACTTAACGAGAAGCAAGGCGGCGGCGCTTATAATGGAAGGTATGGTAAGCGTTAACGGTTTAAAATGCGTCAAGCCCGGAACGCAGGTTGAAATAGACAGTTTAATAGAAATTAAAAAAAACAATCCTTACGTATCGCGCGGAGGATTAAAGCTGAAATGCGCACTGTCGGATTTTAAAATAGACGCAACTGGTAAGAGAATAATAGATATAGGAGCTTCTACCGGAGGTTTCACGGATTGCCTACTAAAAGAAGGTGCGGATTTTGCATTCTGCATCGACGTAGGTTATGGACAGCTTCATTATTCTTTAAGAAACAATCCAAAAATTAAAAATTTGGAAAATACCGACATTAAAACTCTTCCTTTTGAAAAGATAGGAGAAGAAGTAGATATTGCGGTATGCGATGCATCTTTTACGTCGCTTACTAAAATTATCCCGTATATATTAAAATTTGTTAAAAATGAAGGCATAATGCTTTTTTTAATAAAACCGCAATTTGAAACAGAAAACAAAAAAAATATTAAAAAAGGTATAGTAAAAGACGATAAAATACACGAATTAGTAATTAATAAAATAATAGATTTTTCAAAAAATTTGAATCTCGGCGTATTGGGAGTAAAAAAATCATGCATAAAAGGAAAAAAGGGGAATACGGAGTTCTTTATATTGCTGAAAAAAAACGTTTGATAACTGCGGCTTATTTATGTATTGCGCTATTTTTCATTCTTTTTAACGTAATATATTTTACTAAAAAGACCGATGCGGCAAGTCTTACAAGAACGTCTTTAAAATCGGAAACCGTATTTAACGCCGCGGCAGGTTATATTAATTATTACGGCGGAAATTACGGTTCTGCCGTAAAATATTTTAAAAGAGAGCCTTCGTCCTATTTCCAAAAACCTTATTTAAATTATATAACGGCGCTTTTATATTTTAAACAGTCGAAATATAAAAAAGCATTAAAATATATAGATACGGCTTTAAAACTACTATATAAAAGCAACGGTTCCGGAAAATTATCGTCAGCTAATATTAATTATTTGATTCTAAAAGCAAAAATAGAAGCCGGCGGAGACAATATGAAAGGCGCGGTAACTATACTTAAAAGTATTTTAAATAAAAACCCTTACAGCCTAAAAACACTTCTATTCATTGCCAATATTTATATATATGAAAATAATTTGAAAACCGCTGTTTTTTATCTTAACGCGGCAAAAATGCAGCATCCGGGCAATATAGATTCATATTACCTGCTGTCAAAAATATATTCCGTATTAAACGAAAAAAATAATGCCGAAAAAAATCTTATAAGCCTCATCGGTATAGACCCTTATTTTAAAAAAGCATATTTCAGGCTTGCGGCTCTTTACATATTGGATGGAAAAATAAAAAAAGCCGCCGGCATTTTCGATAAATATTTAAAAATAGATCCCTATTCTAAAACGGCGCTTTATCAATCTGCGATATTAGAATACACACAAAAAGAATATTCGAAGGCTAGAAAAAGATTTTTAGATTTTATCGACGTATCCGCAGACAAGAAAAATAATTTCAGGCTGAAAAATAACGCATATTTTTTTATCGGAATTTCATATATATTAGAAAAAAAATATAAAAAAGGGCTTTCGTTTCTGGGTATGCTCAAACCCGGCAGGCATTACATAGACGCTAAACTTGAAACTATGGAAATATACATTAGCCGTTACAAAAAAACGAATAAAACGAAATATAAAAAATATATAATTTCGACTATATCTAAAATGCTTAACGATATTAAAATTAAAAAAAATTTAAAATTTTATTATTTTTCGGCAATAGCCCTGTCGGAAATGAAGGATTATAACCTTGCTGAACTTGTAATAAAAAAAGGTTTATTTAAATTTAAAAACAATACGGCTCTTTTGTATGAATTAGGTTCGGTATATCATTATCTTAAGGCAGATAGAAAAGCCGCCGCCGTTATGAAAAAAATATTAAAAATAAACCCGTACGATGCCTCCGCACTTAACTATTTAGGATATTACCTCGCGGTAAAAAATAAGGATATCAAAACGGCAGAAAAATTGATTAAAAAAGCTCTGTCATACGATAAAGGCTCCCCCTTTATAATCGACAGTCTTGGATTTGTATATTACAGAGAAGGAAAATACGATAAAGCGCTTAAACTATTCAAAACCGCCCTTAAAAGGCTCGGCAAGTCTCCGACCGTTTTAAAACATACGGGCATGGATTATTTAAAGTTGAAAAACTACAAGAAAGCTATAGAATATTTCAATAAATCCTATAAAATGAAGAAAACGACGCAGGTAAAAAAATATATAGACGAATTAAAAAAAATTCATTAATTTTTTTCTAATTTCCTGTAAACGGTTTTTAAACCTATTTTTAAGTCATTTGCGGTTTTTGCCTTATTAAATCCGTTTATTTCGAGCGTCTTTTTTATGATAATATTTTCGGCGTCTTCTAAGCTAATTCCAAATGGAATCTTTATAAAATCTTTACCGCCTGAGTCCGAATAGGTTTCCTTTTTTTGATTTATTTTCTTTAAATAATCGGGTATGGACGATTCGTCTATAACCGAACCCTTAGAAACCGCCGTCATGTATTCTATAATATTTTTAAGCTCCCTGACGTTGCCCGGATAATCGTAATTTAATAAAATATCGAAAACTTCTTTGTTTAATCCCGTAATTTTTTTTCCGTTTTCCTCGGCAAAATCGCTTAAAAAACGCTTAACCAGAAGCGGTATATCTTCCTTTCTTTCCCTTAAAGGTATAAGATTAAGGTTTATTACGTTAAGCCTGTAATATAAATCTTTCCTAAATTCGCCGTTAGAAACCTTTTTGGTTATATCTTGCGATGCGGCTATTATCCTTATATCTATTTTAATAGTTTTGCTGCCCCCGACTCTTTCAAACTCTTTTTCCTGTAAAACCCGCAATATTTTAGTCTGCGTTTTTAAAGAAATTTCCCCTATTTCGTCAAGAAATATAGTTCCGCCGTCGGCAATTTCAAATCTTCCCTTATATAAGGAATCCGCGCCTGTATATGCCCCTTTTTCGTGTCCGAAAAGTTCGTTTTCCAAAACAGTCTCTGAAAGCGCCGCGCAATTTACTTTAACGAAAGATTTATTTTTTCTTTTAGAATTATTAACTATTATGTTGGCAAGGAGTTCTTTGCCGGTACCGGATTCTCCTTCTATAAGAACGGTAGAATTAGTACCGGATACCGAGATTGCGGTATCGACGGTTTCTATCATTTTTCTTGAAGACGTTATAAGGTTACCGAAATTATATTTTTCGTCAAGCCTGTTTTTAAGAATATTTAATTCATCTATGAGGTTTTTATTGGATATTATACGGCTTATCAGCAGATCTAGTTCTTCAAGATTTACCGGTTTGGTTATATAATCGTAAGCACCAAGTTTAATAGCTTCTACCGCCGTTTTGACCGAACTGAAACCGGTAGCTATTATAACTTCGGCATTTTGATTTAAGCCTTCTTTTATAGATTTTAATAATTCCAATCCCGTTCCGTCGGGAAGTTTAAGATCGGTAATTATAATGTCTATTTTATCTTTATTGTTTTCTAATTCGGCTGAAGAGTTTAAAATTTCAAACGCGGATTTGAGACGGTCGGCCGAAAAAACTTTATAGCCCTTAAGGTTGAAATACTCGACAAGACCGTTCCTCGAAGCATCCTCGTCTTCGACTATTAATATATTGACGGATTTTCTATCGGACAATTTCATTTATAACGATTTAATTTACCGCTGCAGCGTTTTTTTTACTGAATTTCTTTCATAATTAAAGAAACCTTCGTTCCAACACCTATGCGGGATTCAATATTTATATCGAATTTATGAGCGTCGGCTATTCTTTTAATCAGGGCAAGACCGAGTCCTACGCCGTTTTTTTTCGTCGTAAAAAAAGGTTCAAAAATTTTATTTAACTCTTTTTTTTCAATGCCGCACCCATAGTCTTCAACCGTTAAACAAACTTTATTTAAGATATAAGAAGAATGTATTAAAACTTCTCCGTTTTTGCCGCCGTACGACTCTGCGGCATTTAATATCAAATTTTTAAAAACTTGAACCATTAAATCTTTATCCATAAAGATATTTATGTTTTTATCGACGGAAGAAAAGAATTTAATTTCTTTCATTGAAAATCCGTCTTTAACCGCTTCGTATGCTTCAAGTATTAATGAGGAAAGATTAACCTCTTCTAAATTTAAATCTAAATCTTTTGTAAACTTAAGTATGTCGTCAATAGTAAAAGCTATTTTCGATATTTCGTCTTCTATGACATATCCTGTTTTAGCTATATCGTCTTTTTTATTAAATTCCGAATTTTTAATCTTTTCCGTCAATATTCTGGAGTTAATCATAATAGAATTTATGTTGCCTTTAATCTCATGGATAATGGTAGAAGGTATTTCAAGAATATTTTTTTCTAGAGATCTTAACGATTTCTCCGTATTATCATTAACTTCAATCAGCCTATAAAAATATACATACATAAAAATTATGGCGGCGGCGGCAAATAAAACGGCTAAAATAAAAATGAAATAAAAAAAAGTTCCGCCGAAAGTACCCGACAATGAAGGATATGCAAGTTTTATCCCGCTGTTTCCGTTAAAAAAAACCATGCGGGATTGTTTTAATGAGTACGCCGCACCTGAAGTTCCGGAAGAACGAATCATACCGAACATGTCTAACGCCGCATATGCAAAAAAACCGACAGTTAAAATAATAAATCCGACGATAGCGTTTAAAATAAAAATTTTAAATTTTTTTGTTTTTTGACGCTTCATAATAAAATATTTTATTACATTTTAGATTAAAAATCAAAGGCAGTGTCTTTTTTTATAACTTCTTTTTAAAATTAAACCCGCAAGTTCTATGTCTTTTTTAATTCTCTCTTCAAGTTCGTTTATATTGTCAAACTTTATCTCTTCCCTTAATCTTTCAAGGAAGAAAACTTCTATTTCTTTGTCGTATAAACTCTCGTCGAAATCAAATATATAGGTCTCTATTCTTCTTTCGATATCGTCAAAAGTAGGATTTGAACCGACGTTGGTAATTGAATCGTAAAGTTTTCCGTTTATCCCTACGTTTGTAACATAAACTCCGTCTTTAGGAAATAATTCTTCCTCCGGAATAATATTTGCGGTAGGATACCCAAGCTGCCTTCCTCTTCCGCAGCCCTTAACTACTCTGCCGTGAACCGAATAGTCTCTTCCTAAAAATCTTTTTACTGCGCAAACCTTGCCCGTCACGACCAATCTTCTGATAAGGGTGCTTGAAACTATTTGATTATCGATTATAACAGGTTCGACTACCTCAAGTTTAAAACCGAGTTTATTTGACAAATTCTCTAATAAAGCAATATTTCCGGATTTATTAATGCCGAATCCAAAATCGTGTCCCACTATTATTTTTACCGGATTTAATTTTTTTACTATAACGTTTTTAATAAAATCATCAGGCCGCATAGCGGCGAATTCTGGAGTAAACGTAATATATACCAAGTAGTCCATACCTATTTCTTCTATTAATTCTGTTTTTTTTTCAAAAGTAGTTATAAGTTTAATTTTAGCCTCGGGATTTATTATTCTGGAAGGATGCGGATGAAATGTAAGAACTACGGAAACCGAGTTCAGCTCTGCCGCCGAATCTTTAGCCATTTCCATTAATCTTCTGTGTCCTAAATGAATGCCGTCGAAACTTCCTATAGTAACTACCGAATTTTTAAAATCTAATTCGGCGCTGTTTATTTCTAAAACTTGCAATATTTTGCACCTCCGCATACTTTTATAATATTTATAACGGTTAAATTATTTAAGCAATAAAATTAATATATACATTAAACCCATTACCCATCCGGCTATGCCCATAATCAAAATATAAAAATGCAAATAAACGCTTCCTATGAAAACCAAAATGCCGGATGAAATTATCAAAGACGCTATCAAAAGTCCGTTCGTCATTCTCTTACTGGATTTCTCCATTTCTCCTATAAGACCGTCTAAACCTTTATGGATAAAATCTATGGAAAAATTATCCTCCGACATTTTTTTAAGTATTTTATCAGCTCTTTTAGGAAATCCGCTAAATAAATCTTTATAATTTTTAAATTTATCTACGAAAGATTCTTTAATATCTTTTACTTTTTCTTTTTTATCGATTAAAACGTCAAAATCAAAGAATTTTAAACCTGAATCGACGAAAGAAAAATCGGGGTCAAGCGTTTTAGCTATAGATTCTATTGGCAGTAAAGCCTTGAACAACAAAGAAAGTTCCGACGGTATCGTTAATTTATTTTTTTGTCCTATTCTTAAAGTTTCCAATAGAATTTCGGAACTGTAAATATCCTTAAAAGGTTTATTATAAAAACTTTCTATGAATTCCATGAGTTCAAATTTAAAAATCTGTTCTTCTTTATCGGTTAAATCTCCCATGCATATTTCTATAAACAAAGAAGCAGCTTCTTCATAATGTGCGTTAAAAAATTCTATAAAATATTTCAATATTTTTTTTCGCAAATCTTTCGTCAGTATTCCAACCGAACCGAAATCTATTATACCTATTTTTTCCCGATCTATTACAAAAACGTTCCCCGGATGCGGATCGGCGTTAAAATAACCTATTATAAATATCTGTTTAAAGAAGTGATTTAAAAATATTTTAAGAATAACTTTATTGTCGTAACCTTTTTTAGAAAGTTCGTCTATATCGCTGACTTTTACGCCGTCTATAAAATCTTCGACCAATATAGATTTAGCTGAATACTGCCAGTAAATTTTTGGAATTTCAACGGTGTCTTTGTCTAAATTGGATTTTCTTATTTTTTCGGTGTATCCGGCTTCAGCCATGAAATCCAGTTCAGACATAATGCTTTTGCTGAATTCTTTAAATAAATCTTCTACGTTGTCTATATATAAAAGTTCTTTTACGGCTTCCTTAATTATACCGACTATAAAATATAAAACGTCTATATCGTTTTTTATAGATTTATCTACGTTTCTTTTTTTTATTTTTACCGCAACCTTAGTACCGTCTTTCAAAACGGCTTTATGCACCTGTGCTATTGAAGCCGATGCGACCGGAATTTCGTCGAATGATTCAAAAACGTCTTCTATATTTTTGCCTGTTTCGTTTTTAAATATTTCGTCTATTTCTTTTATGTTATTAAAATCCGCACGGGTCGCATCCTGAAGTTTTCTAAGCTCCTCGATATATTTTAACGGCAGGGTGCGTATTTCCTGAGAAAATACCTGTCCGAGCTTAATAAAAGTAGGTCCAAGCTCTTCCATGGCATATCTCAGCCTTATTTCAGGCGGAACGTTAAGGTAGTCGTCGACGGGGTAAGCCGCCTTTAGATATTTTTTAAATATAAAAAATTTAGACAGGCCTATATTAGTTATAATCTGATAAAAACCGTGTTTTGCAAATATAGAAATAACCTGTCTTATCCGCCTGATTGCTCTTATCAGTTTTACAAAATCGCTTATTTTCATGGTAATAAATTATTTATTTAGTTATATTTAAGAAAAAAGCGTCATGAAAAAGGTGTCAGATTAATTTTACGCAACATCTTTTATCGTTAATTGTTCTTTTTCTTATGCGTAAAATAAAATCTGGCACCTTTTTCTTACAAATTTTTCCAGTAATAATAACATATTCTATCTATATTATATTATTATATATTTTTCATTTTTGAAATTTAACGAATCTAAGGTCTATTTCTCTTTTAAGAAGGTCTATGGAATAAACGCTAATCAAAACTCCGTCCCCAGTCTTAAATATTTTTCTTGTATGCCTTCCCTTAAGAATTTTAGAGTAATCGCTGTATTCATAATAATCGTCCGCTATCGTTGAAACATGCACGAATCCCTGTATAAAAAATCCTTTAATATCGACGAAAAAACCAAAATTCACGACGTTGGTAATAAAACCTTCATAAAGAGACTGTTCGTGTTTCTTTAAAAACTGCATCTTTTTAAAGTCTAAATATTCCCTTTCTGCGTCTGAGGAAAGCTTTTCCCTTCTGGAAATTGCGTTTGAAACCGATTTTAAATATTCAGGATTTAACCATTCCGGAATTTTATTTTCGTTTCTTTCATTGCTAATTATAAACGCAAGTATTCTATGTATTATAAGGTCGGCATATCTTCTTATCGGCGAAGTAAAATGCGTGTAAGACGACAAAGCAAGACCGAAATGGCGTATATTTACCTGCGAATAAACCGCTATTTTCATAGACCTTAAAAATGCCTGTTCAAGAAAAGCCGAAAGCGGCGTTCCTTTTATTTTATCGAGCATTTTTTGGTAATCGGAAGGATTTTCCATTGAAACGTTTGGAACGGAAATTTTAAAATATTTTAACATTTTAAAAAAATCTTTTACCTTGTCTTCGTCGGGTCTTTCATGCACCCTGTATATCGAAGGTATTTTTTTCGATTCGATAAATTCGGCAACGGCGCAGTTCGCGGTTATCATGAAATCTTCTATTAAATCATAGGCAAAATTTCTCGGCTCCGGAACCACGCTTATAGGTTCTTTATTTTCGTCAAGCTCCACTTTGCTTTTTACGGGGTCAAAATTTAAGCTGCCGTTTTTGATTCTCTTATTCCGTAATATATTGGAAAGGTTTCTCATACCGACAAGCATATCTTTTATAGGTATTAGTTTTTCGTTTAAAATATCATTTTTATTTTCGTCCAACGCCTTAAGAAAATTATATACTTCGTTATAAGTCAACCTTCCGAAAGTTTTTATAACGCCTTTGTATATTTTTTTCTTTTTAATAATACCCTTCTTTAAGTCTATATCCATTTCGCAAACCATAACAAAACGCTTTTTTTCCGGCAGAAGACTGCACAATCCGTTTGATAATTTTTCCGGAAGCATGGGATATACGCTGCCGGGAAAATATGTAGAATTGCCCCTCTTAAAAGCTTCATCGTCTATTGCGCTGCCGAATTTTACAAAATAAGAAACGTCGGCTATAGCCACGTAAAGTTTTGCCGCACCGGTTTTCGATTTGCCTCCCGACTGCAAATAAACAGCATCGTCGAAATCTTTCGCATCTTCACCGTCAACGGTAATAAAAGGCAATGCCGTTAAATCAAGCCTTTCTTTTTCTTTCTTATCCGATTCTTCTATATCTGAAGAAAATTCGTCTAATTCTTTTAACGCTTTTTCTCCAAAAGATTTATAAATATTATATTTATTAAGTATTATCTCTTCCTCGGCATCTTTTTCTTCAATATCGCCCAAAATTTTATCTATAGATACTATACGCGACGAAAAATCGTCCGTTTCGGACAAAACCGCATTTACGATAACGCCGTTTTTTAATTTATCCTTGTCTTTAAATTTATGCATATCGAAATAAAATAAGTCGTCAAACTCAGGGGATAAAGGCGTCAAAACTGCAATATTTTTTTCGACCTTAACGACTGCTTTGATGTTTTTTAAATTTCTTTTGATTATTCTAACTACCCTTCCGCGTTTAGTTTCGGAATTTCTATTTTTTTGCTTTTTCTTTAAATAGTAAGCGCTATCCGGCATAATCTGCATAACGACGGTATCCTGGGGAATAGCTCCGGCAAGATCGGAAATTTTAACAAAAATATCTTTCCCACCGCCGGTTTCATCGGTGACGAATGCGAAATTTCGTTTTTTTAATACTACAGTGCCGTGTATAAAATTAAGTTTTTGAGAAAATATATATTTTTCCCCTTTAGTAAAAATTAAGTCGCCGTCCGCCGTCATGGAATCGAGGATTTTTTTTACAGTATAAAGGTTTTTTGCAGATTTAACGTTTAAACCATGTTTAATATCGGCAAAGGAAAGAGGAACGTCTGATTTTCCGGAAAACAGATAGATTATATCGTCTCTTGTTACGGTTTTCATCGGTTTTTAGTATTATTTATTTTTAAAATATGATAAAATTATAAAAAAATAAAGTATGTATATAAAATATATATAATAATAGCACCTGTAGTATTTTTTGTCATTATAATTATTTTTATTTATTTTCTGCCGGAATGGCGGAACTGGTAGACGCGCACGGTTCAGGGCCGTGTAAGATTTATCTTGTGGGGGTTCGATTCCCCCTTCCGGCACCATAAACACAAATAATTATAAAAAAATAGCCGGCCGCTCAAAATAAACAAAATAATTTAATAACTTACATAATTAAATATTAATAGAATACGGAGAATTTATGCAATGTAAAAGATTTACAGCAGAGATCGCATTTTTTGCGCTTTTTATAATTATGATGTTAATCGGGTTTAATTTTAATACGGCAAAATGCTACGCATATACGCGAAATTACTCCGCTTCTTCGTCGGAAACTTTATTGGATTATACAGCGGAAACTATAAAAAGAAATTTCGAAGACGTTATGACGGAGCACGAAATAATAAAAATATTTAATAAAAAAGGCGTAAAAAAATACTCGTCACTTTCATTCCCTTTTTCAAGCAAAAATCAAAAATTAAAAGTTTATTTTATTAAAATAATCCAGCCTAACGGAAATATCATACATATAAATTTAAATAACTTAAAAACGGTAACAGCCCCTTTTAATCCGGAAGCGCCTATTTTTTCGAACCAGCTGTTAAAAACTATACAAATTCCGGGTCTTTCTAAAGGCTCGATATTAGACTATAAATTCAGGTCTATAGTATTAAAACCTTATATGAAAAATAATTTTTTTACGGAAGACTATTTCGGAGGACTCTCCCCTTTAAAAAAATCCGTATATAAATTAACTATACCCGACGGAGTATATTATAGATACGCCGAATACGGTTTTAAAGAAAAACCCGAAATAATAAAAAATTCGAAAAATATTACTCTTGTCTGGTCTTTATGGAACAGAAAAAAGTTAACCCCCGAGCCAATGGGTCCAGGTGAATCTTTTATAGTTCCTCATGTTATGGTATCGTCGGTAAAATCATGGAACGACGTAGCAGGATGGTATGCAAATCTGACTAAAGATATAATAAAACCAGGGAAGCAACTTAAAGATTTTATAAAAATAACTGCTTCAAAAAAAACAAAATTAGCAAAAATAAAATCTATCTATAATTTTGTAGCAAAAAAAATCAGATACGTAGGATATGAATTCGGCATAGACGGATATAAACCCAGCAACGTAAACGCTATTTTTAAAAACAGGTTAGGCGACTGCAAAGACCATGCTACGCTTTTTGCTTCAATGCTAAATCAGATAGGGGTTAAAGCATATCCCGTTCTGATACCGACAACCGAAATTCCAAACATGAATCCTGATATACCTACGCCTTTTGTATTTGACCATGAAATTACGGCAATAAAACTCAAATCCGGAAAATTTATGTTTGCGGACACTACGTCTAACGTTACTACTTTCGGCGACCTGCCGCCGATGGATCAAGGCAGAAACGTATTGATAATAGTCGGCGGAAAGGCTGTAATAGCAAGAACTCCTATATTTCCTCCGTCAAAAAACTATATTAGCGACAAGGAATATGTATCGGTTTACACAAACGGCAGCATTAAAGTCAGAGCAGCTATAATTTACGGCGGCGCATACGATATGTATAAACGGTACCTTTATTCTTCTATTTCCAAAAAAAATAAAAGAAACGGGGTATTAAAAAATATAATGTCTATAGCTCCCAATGCAAAACTCATAAATTATTCTTTTGAAAACGGCGACAGCATGACTAAACCATATATCGAAAGGTTTTCTTTTACGGCAAAAAAATATGCAGGCAAAAACGGCAAAAAAATAATGATAAGAATTCCGTTAAGGACGCGTAACGAACTTGCAAAAATAACCGCCTTAAAAAAAAGAAAATATCCTATAAAATTCGGTTATAACTTTTCCGAAAAAACCGCCGTCAATATAAACTTTCCAAAAAATTACAAAATTATGTATATACCTCAAGCTGTCAGTTTTAAAAATAAAGTCGGCTCTTTTAAAACTGCTTATAGTATAAAAAACGGAGCGCTGATTTTTAATTCTATTTTCTCCGTATTCGGATATAAAATTAAAACGGCAAATTATGCGGCGGCAAAAAAATTGTTCAATTATACTATTAAAACTTTATCATCTCAAGTTATCATATTTAATGAGCGATAAAAATTTATCCAAACACAATAACTGGTTTAAGGAAATATCTTCTTCCGACGGTTTTTTAGAAATAGGATTGGTTCAGGTTTATACCGGAAACGGAAAAGGCAAAACTACGGCGGCTATAGGTCAGGTATTAAGGGCGAGCGGGCATAATATAAAATCGTTAATAATACAATTTTTAAAAGGCGGCTCTTATTCCGGAGAGGTTAAAGCATTGGAGGCTTGCTCTCATTCTATTAAAATATATCAAGCAGGAAGCCCCTATTTTATAAACAAAGACAAACTGCGCGAAAAAGATATAGCATCTAACCGAAAAGGTTTATCGCTTGCTTTAGATACAGCCTGTTCGGATAACGGCATAGGTATTCTAGTGCTTGACGAAATTAACGTAGCTATGAATATAGGTATAGTAAAAACGGAAGAAATAATCGATTTAATAAAAAATAAAAGAAAAAATTTGGAACTTATACTCACAGGAAGAAATGCCCCGCAAGAAATAATCGATATAGCCGATCTTGTCACCGAAATGAAGGAAATAAAACATTATTATAATAATAACGTACCGTCGAGGACAGGAATAGAAAAATAACGGATTGCTATAAATATTAATTGATTTTTTATTCCGCTATATAATATAATAATTTTCGTCTAATTTTCTTTTTCAATTAAATTTATAAATAAATCTGTATTTTAAAAATCAATTAATTATAAAACCATTATTAAATCGGAGGTTTTTAATGAAAGTAAGCATAATCGGCGCAGGCAGACTCGGAGCGACATTGGCATATACGCTTACCCTGAAAGACATAGTAAGAGAAGTTACGCTTATAGATATAAATCATAATCTGTCTAGAGGCGAAATGCTGGATATTTCGCACGGTACGTCCTTAACCGGATATACAAGGGTAAAAACAGCCGATTACGACTCGGTAAAAGACGCCGATATAATCGTTATTACGGCAGGCATTCCAAGAAAACCAGGCGAATCGAGATTAGATTTAAATAAAAAAAACGTGCACATATTAAAAGATATAGTAAGCAATATCACAAAATATAACAGAACGGCCATTCTTTTCGTCGTTTCAAATCCGGTAGATATAATGACGTACGTAGCATATAGGGTCTCCGGCTTTGAAAGGAAAAAAGTCTTTGGAATGGGAACAATGCTCGATACCACAAGATTAAGGTCTGCGGTAGGCACGTTTTTCGACTTAAATCCTAAAGACGTAGATATTATGTTCTTGGGAGAACACGGCGACAGTATGACGCCGGTTTTTTCGCTTGCAAGCATTAACAGCGTCCCTTTAAGCTGTATTCCCGGTTACGACGCAGAAAAGCTTGAACAGATTGCCGAATATTCAAGAACTTGCGCGGCGGAAGTAATTGCCTTAAAAGGCGGAACGATATTCGCTCCAGCAGTGGTAATGGCTGAAATAATAGAATCTATGGTTAAAGACAGAAGACAGATAATGCCTTTATCGGTTTATCTTGAGGATTATTACGGGATTAACGGCATATATACCGGCGTTCCGGCAATTCTTTCAAAAGACGGCATAGAAAGCGTTATTAAACCTCCGCTGGCGCAGAAAGAAATAGACGGATTAAAATGCTCGGCGTCGGTAATACAAAATGCGATAAAAGACCTCAAAGACGGCGGCTTTATAGACTAAAAGAATCTTTTACTCGAAAGAACGCCTATTATTTCTTTATTTTTACTCTTTAGCGCATTCAGATAAAATCTGCCGGTATGCATTTTCATATCGTAAATATTAAGATAAATTACGTAATCGTTCATAAGGTTTAAAGTTCTCGTAAAGCCTTTTTCCAATGAAAAAACGGAAATGGCGACTTTACCTTTGTTGACGGATATGGATTTTATTCTACTTTCGCCGAACCTGTGAAGCGACAGAAGATATAATATATAAGAAACGTTAACCTGGTTTTCGGCGACTTTTCTGAAAAATATAATATTAGAGTTAAGTCTTTTAAGTTTTAGAGAATCGTTTTTAAGTTTGTAATTTATACTTTTTAAAACATCGTCGTATTTAGTTGTCTTGTTTACATAAGATACATACAGATAAATAATAAGCGTCCATAAAAAAAGTATCAAAAAGACAAAAACGCCTATTTTAAAATACGGATTTAATTCTAAATTATTTTTATTCCTGCCGCTTTCAAATATTTTATCGAAATCGGAATGAAAACTTGAATTGCTCATTTCGTCCATAAAAATTTATCCCGCTTTTATTATTTTATTAATAATTATATCGATATCAAACTTATATTTTAAGTTATATCATATATTCATATAATATACAATTACACATTATCATTCTATGCTTTCAACCCTGTTCCTGCCGTTTTGTTTTGCCTTATACATGGCTTCATCCGCTCTTTTTATTATGCTTTCGGCGTTGTCTTCCCGTTTATAAGCCGTTACTCCGAAACTACACTTGACGTTAATTTTTGAGGAAAAGTCGTATGTTTCCACCTTTAGCCTTAATTTTTCGGCAAGTTCTACAGCGCCCCTAATCCCGATATTATTAGATATTATCATAAATTCTTCGCCGCCGAACCTTGCAAAAAAATCATCCTTTCTTATATTCCCTTTAATTAAAAACGCAAGCTCGGAAAGAACTGAATCCCCCGCCTGATGCCCGAAGGTATCGTTAATTTCCTTAAAACGGTCTATATCGAACATTATCAAGGAAAATTTTGCATTTTTAAGCATAGCGTCGCTTATAGAATTATCTAATCTCTCGTCAAACGACCTTCTGTTAGCAATATTCGTCAAGCCATCTAACTCCGAAATTTCTTTGAAAATATCTCTTTCATTCTGCAAATTTAGTTCTTTGACTACCCTGTCGCTGACATCAGTGATAATCACGAGTCCTGTCCATTTATTTTCAAAAAAAACGGTCATGGCAATTATTTCTCCCCAGAATGTTTCGCCGTTCTTTTTCTTCACTTTTAACGTGTATTTTTCATTGAACGATTCGCCGTTAAGCCTTCGTTTCATATTTTCAATCAATTTTAATTTTTCTTCTTCGCGCACATCTACTAAATCCAGCGGATTTAAATCGGCAATATCGTCTACGGAGTAACCGAGAGCTTTCAAACAGAATGAATTCATGTAAATTACTTTTTCGCGGTATAAGCTTACTATTGACGGAATGTTCTCGCTCAATATTTTAAAAAACTCGACCGATTTCTTTAAAGAGTTTTCGTAAAGTATTTTTTCCGTTATATCTATAATCGAATTAATAAGATATTCTTTGCCGTCTATTTCTATTTTTGAGAGGGTTACTTCTACTCTTTTTATGTCGTTATTTTTAAGTTTATGATTAAAAATTTTTGCTATCGGGTTTCCTATGCCTTTACTATACGCTTCCATTCTAAACCGCTTATCTTCTTCTTTGCTTACTAAAGCAATATCGGTAATATTCATAGCCGTTAACTCTTTTCTTGTATAACCGTAAAACTTTTCCGCCGTTTTATTAGCGTCGATAATATTTCCCGTTTCTATGTCCTTAACCAGATGCGCGACCGGACTGCTATCAAACATAGTCCTAAATCTCTCTTCGCTTTTCCTGATTTCTCGAAAAAATTTGTTTAAATAATATATGACGAGAATGCCGAGAAATATAATTACTATTGTTCCAAAAATAAATACGAATGCGGCAAAACGGACTAAATATACGAAACCGGCGGATATTTTACGGATAAACGCATACGTCGGCAAAACGGATTTATTCAGGGTATATTCGAGAAACATTTTGTCCGACAATTTTAAAGTCACAAGACTGGAATACTTAATAAATCTTTTGATTATCGGCTTTGAAACATATTCCCAGTGATAGTAAGATTTTCGAGCAAACGAGGAAAAATATTTATTATTGCGAAGAGATATTTTTTTTAATTTTACAGGAGTTTTAATGTTTAGCAGGATAAATAATTTTTTATAATCACCGTCGGTCTTATTTACGATAAGAGATAATTTTTTTAGATATTTTTTGACTTTATTTTTATAGTTAACGGGTTTATATGTTTCGTAAAAAATTACCCTTTTTATTAAAGAGCCTGTTCGGGTTAAATCGTCGTTAATTACGGATACTTCTAATACTATTTTTGAATTTTTGCCTATATAGTTTTTTAAAGGTATAAAAGTCCTGTCGAAAGTTACGGCGGCTGTTATTATCCATAAAATTATAGCAGCTATTCCGGTTATTATTATCGTTTTATTATTGTTCAGCCTGTTAATCGCCATATGCCATATATACACATATTTTTATTTCTTGCGTTATAGTTTTCGGTTAAAAATTTATTTCCTCTCCGTAAGAAGGTATATAAACATCAAGCCCTTTTTCTTCCAGCTTGCCCTTATAAACATTCATTACGTCTTCGTCGCCGTGAACTAGGCAAGCTTTTTGAGGCTTGAACTTTAAGGCGCTAATCCATTCCATGAGCTCATTCTGGTCTGCGTGCGACGAAAAACCGTTTATAGTATAAATTTTGGCATTAACTTTAAAGTTTTCGCCCAAAATACGAACTGCCTGTTCTTTTTCCACTATTTTTCTGCCGAGCGTTCCTTTTGCCTGATAACCTACAAATATTACCGCATTTTCTTTTTTCCATATATTATGTTTAAGGTGATGAAGGATCCTGCCGCCGTGCAGCATACCGCTTCCTGCTATTATAACGGCTCTTTCCGATACTTTGTTTATACTTTTCGATTCTTCTATGTCTTTTACTATATTTAAATACGGAAAATCGAAAGGGTCGCCTTTTTTAAAAAGCGGAATATTGTCTTCTTTAAAGTAAGAAAAATTTTGGACGAATATATTAGTAACGTTTAACGCGAGAGGAGAATCCAAAAAAACCCTGCATTTCGGCAAAAGCCCTTGTTCGTAAAACTCCCTGAGCATATACAGTATATCCTGCGCCCTTTCCGTAGCATAGCTTGGAATTAATACATTGCCGTTATTTTTAAAAGTTTCCGTTATAGCCGCCAAAAATTCTTCTTTTGATTCTTTAAAACTTCTGTGATTTCTGTCGCCGTAGGTTGTTTCGGTATATACTATATCCGCCTCGTCGGGATACTCGAAATTTCTAACTATAGGTTTTTCTTTGTTTCCGAGGTCGCCGGAAAATATTGCCGATTTGCCGTTTTTACCGACTTTTACAAAAGAAGAACCTAAAATATGTCCGGCATCATGCACTGAAACGACAAAACCGTTTTTTAATTCATGGGGTTTTCCGTATTCCAGAACGGGGTCGAAATAATCAAAAGAACCAAGCACGTCTGATTCGTCGTATAAAAGACGGGGTTTCTCTTCGTTTCTCCTTAAGGCTTTTTTCAATTCGTATCTGTAGCCTTCCGTCATTATTTTTCCTGTGTCTAAAAGCAATACCTTCGCAAGCTGATAAGTAGGCTTCGTACATAAAATCCGCCCTTTAAATCCGTTTTTAGCCAAAAACGGAATCCTGCCGCAATGGTCTATATGTGCGTGCGTTAAAATCAGATAATCGAGGTCTTTAGGGTCAAAATCTAGTTTGTAGTTTCTGTCTTCAAATTCCCTTTCCTGAAACAAACCAAAATCTATCATTACACTCGAACCATCTTTCTCGTCTATGAGCATATGGCAACTTCCCGTAACATTTTTTGCCGCTCCGAAAGATTTTATTATCATCCCTTACCCTCCTATTGATTAATTCCGGTAATTTGCATAATCAAAGAACATTATATATAATACAACACATAATTAAAATTATATTATGTATTATGCATTATTATATCTTTCATTAAATTTTTATGCAAAAAAAAATTTCGGCTGCGGAAAAAACGGTTTTTATATTTTTATTTTTAATCATCATATCCGCCTTAAATATATTCAATTTAGTCAAAACGGCATGTGCCTACAACATCTCAAAAGCACATAATGCCGGCAACTATTTAAAATTTAATAAGGTAAATAAAATAAAATTAATTAAAACATTTGGAATTCAACCTTCAATATCTGACGGAATTATAAAAATAACCTTAACACAGGCTATTAAAAGAGCTTTAGCAAATCAAGGAAACATTTTAGAAGCCGAGCATATAATATCAGAAAAAACGGACTTAGAAAAAGCGGCGGACGCCGGTTTACTTCCGGATATCGCAGTAAATGCCGGAGGAATCTGGACACGAACGAAAAACGGATATCCCGTATTCGCTTCAGCAAACGGAATGAGGGAGTTAATAGGGCAGGTAAGTTTAAGCGTTCCGATATTCGACCCGAAAATATACGGCGAAATTTCGCTTGCGGGAGATAATCTTAAGATTGCGGAATACATGCTTCGTCTGGCGCGCCTTTTCACTGCCGCCCGTATAACGCAATATTTTTACGGACTTATCCTGCTAAAAGACGAAATAAAAATAGAACGAAAAGCGCTAAGCGGCGCGAAAAAAATTTTAACCGCCGCAAAAATAGGATATAAAGCCGGCAGTCTTTCGCGTTTTGACGTCGTTCAGACTGAACTTATGACCGACAAAATTAAAACTAATCTGGAAATTTTGAAATCAAAATTAAAATCCTCTGAACGAATGTTTCTTATGGAGATATTTTACGGCAGCATCCGTCATGCAAAACTTTCTTTGCGCATAAACGCTCCGAACAGCGCCGGTTTCAATTACCGGATTCCTCCTTTAAAAAGGCTGATTTCTAAAGCTATAAAAAAACAGCCTCTGCTTAAAATAGCCGATGCGGAAATTAAATCCGCCAAATCATCCGTTTCAATAAGTAAAGCCGGAAGTCTCCCGAACATTCAGGGCGGCGCCGCATACGGAGAAGACACCGTAAGTTCCTTCGACGCCCCTAATCTTGGGTGGCAGTTTTTCGTCATGCTGAACGTTCCTATTTATAATTTCGGACTTCATAAAGGTTACATAGACGCGGCGAATGAAAGGCTTATGGCGCTTAAATCCGCCGCATCAGCAGTTAAATTGTCCGTAAAAAAAAGGCTTACAATAGATTACGGCAGAGCGTCTGCCTCAAAAAATAAAATTTATGGAGTAAAAGTTTTAGTCAAAAAATCCGGTGAAGTTTTTAATATGACGAAAGAGGCTTATTTGGCAGGGGCTTTTAATGCCCTTGAATTGCAGGAAGCCCAGAATAATTGGATAAAATCGCGTATAGAACTTGTCAAAGCGGTAAACGGGTTTTATTTGGCAATTTCTCAATTAGATATAGATATGGGAATAATCCCCTCCGGAGAAGGAAAACTATGAGACCGAAAACTATGAAAAATGTAATTTTGATTTCAATTTTAATTTTTATCTCCTGCATCCTTTGCGGTATCGGCATGCCCTTAGCCTTTGCCGGTTCCGTAATGCCGATAAAAGTGGCATATGCTAAAAAAACTTACACGGCAAAAAGTATTTTTTCTATCGGAAAGGTCATTAGTAACGGCAGGCAAGTTTTTGTAGCTCCTTTTACGGGAAGACTTATGGAATCTTTTTCTTTCCCAAAATTCGTAGCAGCAGGAACCGTCATCGCAAGAGTCGTAAATCCAGGTTTATACGCAAAGATAATTTCCGCAAAGAGTAAAGTAAAGTACGCAAAGATAAAGTTTAAAAGAGAGAAACTTTTATTTCATTACGGCGTAGCCGCAAAAAAAAACATGGAGGCGGCTGCTTTAAGCCTGTCCGACGCATACTATTCTCTTCGCTCTTTAGAATCGATAAGCAGTGAAGGCCTTATCGTTTCCCGTTCAAAAGGAACGGTTCGTTATATAGCGGCGAACGGCGCTATCGTTGCGGCAGGAAGTCCCGTAGCGGTACTAAACGGAAAAGGCCTGCCCTGGGTCAAAACATATGTAACGCCTTCCCAAAGTTTTGAACTTTATAAAAATATGACGGTTAAAATAAAAAAAGGGCGTACCCGTGAAACAGGCAAAATAATATCTATCGGCGGCAATGCGTTTCATAACGGACTCGTACCGGTTTATGTAAGCCTGCAAAAGAATTCTATATTGCTTCCAAGCGAATGGGTTAAACTGCGATTTGAAGAATCTTCCGCCTCAGTTTTTTCTTTGCCGAAAAGAGCGGTTTTTATACATAAAGGCGGAACTGCGGTATTTACTATAGTAAATAATAAAGCGCAAGCAGTCGGCGTAAAGGTGATTAGGCAAAAAAACGGCATAGCATACGTTAAAGGGCGGATAAAACCAGAAGAACCGATAATAATATATCCCGTTACTAGACTTAAATCCGGCGTTCCCGTGGAGATAAAACATTGAAAAGATATCTTAATTTTCTTTTGAAAAATAAATTTTCGGTAATTCTTCTTTCTTTAATGATTATAGGCGTCGGGTGGTTTTATACACGCAATATGTCCGAGAGCATTTTCCCCGACGTCAATTTTCCAAGAGTTTCCGTTTTAGTACACAGCGGCAGATTGCCCGTAAAATTTATGCTGGTTCAGGCGACCAAACCTCTCGAAGCAGCGGCGGAAGGAGAACAGGGCGTCCGCCTAGTCCGCTCGCAAACCGGCAACGGTATATCTAAAATTACCGTTTATTTTCAATCGAACATAAAACCTCATATAGCTTATTTAATGCTTGAATCGCGTTTAAGTCAGGTGGCGCTGCCGCCGGGCAGCAAGATGACCGTCCGGCTGATGTCTCCTAACGTATATCCTTTTGCCGAGTATGCCCTTGTTTCTAACCGTAAAAATTATGGCAGTTCCGAAATGATGTCAACTTTTGCTTATAAGATAAGACCTGCTTTACTATCGGTTAAAGGAATTTATCAGATAGAAGGAACGGGACGAGGCTGGCCCGTGGCTGGAATAAACTTAAATCCGCTTCGTCTTGCCCAGTATCATATCGGTCCGGAAAACATCGTAAAAATACTAAGGTCGTATCAGGGACCTTTTTTTTCGGGAGTCCTGAATACATATCATAAACAGTTCGTAGTCGCGACTACCCCGCGTCCGGCGGATATAAAAGCTCTTTCCAATATTATGATTCAGGTAAAACATACTCTTTTACCCTTGAAAGACTTAGGAACCGTAAAAATTGGGTCTCCGCCGTTAATCCGCGAAGCGGCGGTAAGCGGTTACCGACACGCGCTTCTTATCGATATTATGCCGGATTTAAATATAAATACGGTTAAAGTCGCCGGAAATATCGGCCGCCGCATTAAATCTTTAAACGGCCGCCTGCCGAAAGGTTTAAAAATAATTTCAGTCTATAATACAAGCCGACTTATCCATTCCAATCTTAAAGACGTCTGGATTGCCCTTATTCTCGGCGGCTTAATAGCATTGTTCGTAGTATTTCTCTTTTTAAAGCGGCTGGACGGCGCTCTTATAGCCCTTGCCGTAATACCCGTTTCGGTATCTTTAACGGTAGTTATTCTTAATGCCTTAGGCTTCGGTCTTAATATTATGACGCTCGGCGGATTAACGGCATCAATCGGAGCTATGATAGACCATGCAATAGTAATAGTAGAAAGAGGTTTTCATAAGATGAAGGGAGGGCTGGCTAATGAAATGGGCGGCGACTCGGCATTAGAGCGCGTAGGCAAAATACTTCCGCTTATGACCGCGGCGACAATTACGTCTTCCATAGTTTTTATACCCCTTATCTTTATACACGGAACTCTCGGCATACTTTTTAAGCAAATGGCGCTTTCGATAGTTATCGCGCTGATAACGTCGCAGTTAACGGCTTTAACTCTTACTCCGATACTTACTATAATGCTTGCAAAAAGAAAAAACGCCGGAAAAAAAAGTAAAATTTATAAAAAAAACAGGCTTAGAAAAATTTACGGCTATATACTGATTAAGGGCATGAGGTCGCCTTGGCTTGCATTGCCGATAATTTTTGCGCTCATAATAACTATAGCGTTTTCTATGTTTTATCTGCGGACGGCTTTTTTGCCGAAATGGGACGAAGGTATTTTTGTAGTTCCGTTCAGGACTCCCGTGGGAAGCAGCGTTGCCGGCACCGAAAGAACCGGAAAATATCTTATGCGCATAGCTAAAGAAAACTCTAACGTAAAAAAGGTTTCATTAGTAGTAGGCAGGAGTTTGGACAATCCTTATTCTACGCCTAATAAGGGCGATTTAACGATAGTTTTAAAAAGAAACCGCACCGAAACTACCGAAAAAATAATGAGAAAACTTTATAATAAGTTTCATAATGCGGCTCCCGACCTAATCGACCTTAATTTTCAACAGCTCATGGTAAACCGTCTCGGGTTTTTATCGGGCTCCCATGCGCCTTTAGAAGTCATGCTTTTCGGCAAAAGCTCCAATGCGCTCAGAAAATACGGTAAAATTCTAGCAAATAAATTAAGAAAAACCGGCAATTTCCAGTACGTCAATTTTAAATCTCCTTCGGCAGGACCGGAAATAACCCTTACGCCGTCCTATTATGCGGCGGTTTACGGCATATCTCCGCCCGTTATAGCGGATAAAGTCAAAAGGCTCCTGTGGGGACAGAAAGCCGGCTTTTTGCTGTACGGAGAACAGGTACTGCCCGTGCGTGTCTTTATTAAAAATAAATCCGTCTCGGTATCCGAGCTAAAAAATTGGCCTTTTACCCTTAAAAACGGGACGCATACAAGATTAGATTATATTTCTAAAATACGCGTCAAAAAAGCAGTTCCTTTTATAACCCACCAGAATATGGCTCCATATGCCTATATCTTCATTCAGCCGGTAAAAGGCGAAGGTCTTTCGGCGGGCGCGGCTAAAGCCCGCAAGGTTATCGATTCTATGCATCTTCCGCCGTCCGTTACCGCCTCTATCGGAGGATATTATCGTTCGCAGGTAAAAAGCTTTAAACAGATGGCCGTTATGCTCACGTTTGCGCTTATACTTATATTCGTCTTTTTCGGTTTTCAGTTCGCAAGCCAGCGTGCTGCAATAGCATCTATGACGGCTATTGCGCTGTCGGGAGCAGGAGCGCTTGCCGCTCTTTTAATAACCGGTATAGAACTAGATAGCACGGCATTTCTAGGCATTCTTTTAGTTTTTGCAATTTCCACCAATAATGCAATTCTTATATTCGCAAGGTCGAGGCAGATCAGCGGCACCGTTAACTCGTCCCCAAGCCCGTCGTCCGTTTTTCTTGCCGCCAGAGAACGCCTTCGTCCAATACTGATGACTATGCTTGCGGACGTTTTCGGTTTTCTGCCGCTGGCTATAGGCATAGGAAGAGGTACGGATCTACTGAAACCCCTTTCCGTTGCGGTTATGGGCGGCTTGCTAATATCCGTTTTTATGTCCCTGTGGCTTGCCCCCATTATATACGTCGGGCTTTTTAGTAAAAGTAAAACAGATACAAACAGAATTAAATCCCAACATAACGGCTAATTTAGATTATATTTAATGTAATTACAATCAAACTGCTTTCTGCAATCTCCAAAAATTTTATTTTACAAAACCCGTAAAATTATGCTATTATAAGCTAATATTTATTATTTTAAATAAAAATTAAAAATTTCAACAATAAATTAGTAAATAATGAATAAGTACTTGCAGGTTACTTTTATTTTCCTTGCTTTTCTCAGTATTTCATTATCTGTCGGCATGCATGATTTGAATTATTTTTACAATATATCTTCAGTCAGTAATTACCATAGCAAAGTATATAGCGGCAAAAAATTACTTGTACAAAATTTTAGCAATATTTTAACAATTAAAAAATCGCCTTCTA
The DNA here is from genome assembly GCA_008534395.1 of Candidatus Acidulodesulfobacterium acidiphilum. Taxonomy (NCBI): domain Bacteria; phylum Candidatus Acidulodesulfobacteriota; order Candidatus Acidulidesulfobacterales; family Candidatus Acidulidesulfobacteraceae; genus Candidatus Acidulidesulfobacterium; species Candidatus Acidulidesulfobacterium acidiphilum. Next base: position 54 of record SHMQ01000004.1, on the reverse strand, counting down.
TTCTATTAAATTCCCATAATCTTTCTTTAAAGCGTGCCAGATTTGCTAATTGTT
>SHMQ01000003.1 GCA_008534395.1 Candidatus Acidulodesulfobacterium acidiphilum | reverse complement strand
AAAGTATATAGCGGCAAAAAATTACTTGTACAAAATTTTAGCAATATTTTAACAATTAAAAAATCGCCTTCTATTCTATTAAATTCCCATAATCTTTCTTTAAAGCGTGCCAGATTTGCTAATTGTTTGGAATGTCAAAATATTCCTGCATTTTTGTTTAATATTAACGAATATTTTCTTATAATTTTTATATTTGCAATGCTTTATATTTTTCTTCAAACACTATTTATATTTCCTATCGTTCATCCTCCAAAATTTTCTTATCGTTATTTCAATTTATAATTTTATTTATTTTAAATTAAACCTGATAGAGCATCGGACTACTCTATTTTATTAGGAAAAATATATAATTTTTTCTAATAAAATAAAATTAAATATTTAATATATGCTTAAAATAATAAATAATGGGAGTACTAGTTATGAAAAATAAATCTAATAAAGTAAAATCATTTAATAAATACAAACTATGGATAATAATTTCGGCAATTATTCTGGTTGTTTTTGCCGGTTCTTTAGTAATAATAAAAAATCCGGACTGGTTTCATCTTGCAGGCAAAGCTCTTAAAATAAATAAATCCGGCAATGAAACTTTTGCGCCTCAATTTATGGTTAAAAGCATCAACTATCCGAATAAAATTTTATCTCTTAAAAAATACAGGGGGCACATAATCTTGGTTAATTTTTTTGCAACATGGTGTCCGCCATGCCGCGCTGAAATGCCGCGGATTGAAAAATTTTATAAAGCTCATAAAAGCGAAGGCTTTCGTGTCATAGGGCTTTCGGTTAATAATAGCGGAGCTGAAGCGGTCCTCAATTTTTTTAAACATTTTGACGGCGGCCATATAACATATCCTCTAGCTATGGCAAATTACGGAATTGAACAAGCTTACGGCGGAATAAACGAGATACCGCAATCTTTTATAATAGATAAACAGGGCAGCATAGTAGCGCATTTTACAGGCGAACTTTCGCCGGGTTTTTTAGGCTATTACTTTAAAAAATATAATAAATAATAATTGCAATACTATTTGGAGGTAGTATATATATGAATTCTTTTTTTACGCCCAACGTATCATTTTTAGTAGCTTTTTTAGCGGGATTGTTTTCTTTCATAAGCCCCTGCGTGTTTCCTTTAATACCTTCTTATTTATCGTATATATCCGGCTTGTCTATGGACGAACTTA
>SHMQ01000002.1 GCA_008534395.1 Candidatus Acidulodesulfobacterium acidiphilum | reverse complement strand
CGGCATAATCTTTGTATAATTTTTCTTTCACGGCTTTTCCGGTTTCTACTTTTTCTACTAGATAAACGCCTCCCTGGAGATCCAGTCCAAGATGCATTTCGGCGTTGCCTATTACCGCTTTCCACCACCCCGGCGTATTTTGATAGACGGACGGTATTATAGAGAAAACGGATATTAGAATTAATACCGATATTAAAATAACTCTGGTTTTAACGGGTTTCATCAAGCCTCACCATAATAATCGTTAATATTTAATATTAAAAAATTTAATGAATAATAAATCTAATATATATTATATATAATATAATAGGTAAACTAATTCGGTATGTTTACGAATTATACATTTTTATATTTATATATTACTGCTTATTCGCGGTTTTGGTAGCAATCGCGCTCTTTGTAATTTTTATTTTAACGTCTTTAGCTATTTCTATAGTAAAAAGCTGGTCGGCTATTCCGGTAATAACGCCGTATATACCTCCTGTAGTTAATACTTCGTCACCTACCTTAAGGGATTCTATCATCTTTCTATGCTCTTTAGTACGTTTTTGCTGTGGAAGTATGACTAATAAGTAAAAAATAGCGACTATGGCAATAAGCGGTGCAAAACTTACAAGCGTCGATTCCCATCCGCCGCTCTTAGCTGCCGGCGCGCTTCCTGCCGCATAAGCAGATTTAACTTTTAAAACATTTAATAAATCGGATAAAACGGATAAAATTTTCATTCTAACTCCTTTAACTTTAATTTTTAATTTTATTTCGCAATTTTATATATTATATTTATATTAAAAGAAAGTCAAAACAAAGATGAATATTTTTTAAATAAATCGGAAAAATCGCCGTTTTTAACGGCATTTCTTATTTTGACGATTAAATCTTGATAATAATGCAGATTATGAATGGTTAAAAGCCTCTGCGCAAAGATTTCTTTGCTCATGAAAGCGTGTCTTACGTAAGCAGCGCTGAAGTTTTTACAGCAAAAACAGCCGCATTCTTTATCTATAGGTAAGATATTGGATTTATATGCAGAATTTTTAATATTTACCGTTCCTTCGGAAGTAAAAACAAACCCGTTTCTGGCGTTTCTGGTCGGCAGTACGCAGTCGAACATATCGATACCCAGCGATACGGCTTTAACGATATCGGAAGGAGTGCCGACACCCATAAGGTATCGGGGTTTGTTTTCCGGAAGATTAGATGACGAAATTTCAAGCATTCTAAGCATAGTTTCTTTAGATTCTCCTACAGCCAAACCTCCTACCGCATAACCGTCGGCGTTTAAGTCCGACATTGCGCGCGCTGATTTTTCCCTTAAATCTTCAAAAAAATTACCCTGCGTTATAAGAAAAAGCAGATTATCCTTCCGGTAATTTTTTTTAGTTTCTATAGATTTTCCTGCCCATTCCAGCGTAATTTCTAAATCCTTTTCAGCCTGTTCTTTTTTTACGCCTGGTCCCGAAAAAACGTCAAGCTGCATCATTATATCGGAATCAAGAATACTTTGTATTTCTATTACGCGTTCGGGCGTAAAAAAGTGCGTTTCGCCGTCTATATGCGACATGAATTCAACGCCGTCATCTTTTATTTTAGCAAATTTTGCAAGGCTGAAAATTTGGAATCCCCCTGAATCCGTCAATATAGAACCTTTATACTTAGTAAAATTTCTTAAAGAACCGAATTTTTCGATTATGTCCGTCCCTGGTCTTAAAAATAGATGATACGTATTGGAAAGCATAATTTTAAAGCCTTCGTCGTATAATTCGAAAGGAGAAAGAGACTTAACCGTTCCTATAGTTCCTACAGGCATAAAAACCGGCGTTTCTATAGTTCCGTTTTTAGTTTCCAGCAATCCGGTTCTTGCCTTGGTTAACGTATCTTTTGCGGTTATTTTAAAAGTCATTGTTTTAGATAATTGTTTTATTTTTATATTATTATATATTTATATATTATAAAGATACATGGCGTCTCCGTAACTGAACAGTGAATAGTCGTTTTTTAAAGCTTCTTCGTAAACGGCTTTTGTTTTGTCAATGCCTATAAGCGCGCATATCATAATATAAAGCGACGACTTAGGCTGATGAAAGTTAGTTATCAGATTTTTAGTCGCTTTAAATTTATAACCCGGATATATATACAAAGATGTTTCTTCGTTTTTACGTGTAGTTATCAAGCAAGTGCCGTCTTTATTTTCTACCGCAGCCGATTCCAGCGACCTTACCGCCGAAGTCCCAGTAATTATTACTTTGTTTCCTGATTTTATCGCACCGTTAACTATATTGGCAGTTTCTTTTGTTACGGTATAAGTTTCCTTGTGTATTTCGTGCTGTCTTATATCTTCAGTCCTTACGGGCAAAAAAGTGCCGAGGCCTATATTCAGCGAAACGTCCGTAAAAATACCGCCTTTTTCTTTGATGGAATTTATAATTTTTTCCGTAAAATGAAGTCCCGCGGTAGGCGCTGCGACCGATAAACCGGCGGAATCGTCTGCATAAACGGTTTGGTAGTATATATCGTCCTTTTTGTCCGCCGCCCGCTTTATATAAGGCGGCAGAGGAATTGCTGCACATTTTTCGAAAATATAATCGTAATCGCTTTTAGTTTCTACCGATATTTCGTAAAGGCCGCCGCCAAAATTTTTTTCAGCCGTAATATAAATTTTTTCGGCTACTTCTATTTTTTCGTTCTCTTTTATAGTTTTGTGCGCTTTTACGAGAGATTTAAGTTTTAAAGGAAAAGAAATATCGGCGGGGAATTCGGTAATAAATATTTCAACTTTGCCGCCCGAAACCCGTTTTCCGAAAATCCTGGCTTTTTTTACGCTGGAATTATTTACGACTACGGCGTCGCCTTTTTCGATATAATCGGTTATTTCGTAAAATTTTTTATGCGTTATTTTAAAATTCTTTACGTCGACGGCCATAAGGTTAGCTTCGTCTCTGTTTGTTTTCGGATATTTTGCTATTTTTTCCGCGTCAAATTTGTAATCGAACAGATCTATTTTCATATAAACCCATATTATACAATAACTTTTGTGAAAAGTGGAAAGAAAAAGGCGCCATATTTTATTTTAGGAAATATCATTGTTTCTTTTCGTATGCATAAAATAAAATCTAATCCGAAAACTTTTTCTTAAGCATTTTTTTATCAATTATAACATATTCGGGAGGTTTTTCTGTTATTATATTACAGTAAAGGATTAAAGTTATATTATGGAAATACCGAGGCAAAAAAGTATATAATAATATATACGGTTTCTCTAAATGTAATTAATTAGAGTTTATTTTTTTAAATTTATTTTTTAAATTTTTTAATTTACGCTATGGCTTTAAACTATAATTTGTCCGAAATAATAGGGCATAAAAAACAGACGGATTTTTTAAGCGGACTTTACGGTTCGCAAAGGATGCCGTCGGGACTTTTGTTTTACGGACAAAAGAATATAGGAAAAAATATTACGGCGCTGTCCTTTGCCGCTTCGGTTTTATGCGGCGATTACGCAGAAAATTTTCAAGCAGCCGCCGCTTCTTCTTCCTTGAATTTTTGCGGTAAATGTCCGTCCTGTTTCTCTTTTTTAAACGGCATGAATCAAAATATTTTTATGGTCGAGTCGTCCGGAAATTCTATAAAGATAGAAACAATTCATCAAATTACGTCTTTTTTGGCTCTTAAACCTCAGTATCCGACCCACAGATTCATAATCATCGACGACGCTTCGGCTATGAACCCTTCGGCGTCTAACGCCCTCCTTAAGATACTTGAAGAACCGCAGGAAAAAACCGTTTTTATTCTTATAACGTCAAATATAGGCACGCTTGCGCCTACGATTGTATCGCGATGTATTTTGCTAGGTTTCGCTCCTATCGCCGATGAAATTTTATCCGGCGCTGTTAAATTAAAATATCCCGATATAAACGATAATAAGCTTAAGATTTTTTTAAAACTTGCCAGAGGAAGCTATTCAGGTTTTATAAAGCTGATAGAAGGCGGATATTTAGAAAAAAGAGATTTTTTGATTAACGGCATATTTGAAAAACTTTTTTCCGAATTTAAAAAAAGAGGAGATATTTACGGTATATCTGCAGAATTTGCTTCAAAATTTATGTTTCAGGAAAAGGTTTCCAAAAGCAAAAACGCGAAGAAAAAAAACGGTAGTATAGATACCGAAGTTAAAGTTAAAGATGCGTCTGCGGACGAAGATGAAGAAAAAACATATATTTTCGAGCTGATTTTATTTATATTTAGAGATATTTATATTTATAGTTTGTTAAAAGATGAAGAAATATTGTATAATGAAGACATTGCAGGAGAAATAAAAAAATTTGCTCTTGAAAGCGGAGTTTCTCCCGACGATATAAGGCATATGATTGAAACTACGGTTTTATATATAGAAAAAATAAACAGTTATAATTTAAATAAATCGATATCTATAGACTCGTACTTCTCAAACCTTATATCCGCTTGAATTAAAAAACTAAACCAATAAAATATGAGAACCGTAGAAGTAAAAATATTTAATACAGGCGATACTATAGAGTGTATTTCCAAAATTTCAAATCTTATACCCGAAGATAAGGTGGTAATAGATTTGGATGGAAATATTCGCATAGGAACCGTAGCAGGAGAAACTAAAGTATTTACGGAAGATGCCGCCGTCTTAACGCAGAAACCGTCTTCTTTCATAATAAGAAAACTTTTTCCTTTCGAAACGGGCGATAAATTCATATACTATAAAACGGAAAAAGAAGGCTACTTTTTTTGTAAAAAAAATGCGGAACAGCTAGGTTTGAGAATGAAACTGCTGAAAGTCAAATATGCCGTCGCCGACAATAAATTGATATTTTATTACAGCGCCGAGGAAAGAGTAGATTTTAGGGAATTAGTTAAGATTCTGGCTTCCAAATTTCACATAAGAATAGAAATGCGCCAGATTAATATTCGCGACGAATGTAAAATATTGGGCGGAATCGGCATTTGCGGAAGAATTTGTTGCTGCACCTCCGTAATAGGCGAAATGAATCCTGTAACTTCTAAAATTACCAAACTGCAGTGCCAAAATACAAGTAAATTTGTCGGTTATTGCGGACGGCTTCTATGCTGTTTAGCTTTCGACCCGCCTACGGAAGACGAATGCTGCGTAGGCGAAAAGCAGCCTTTGGAAAAATAGACCGAAAAGCGTCTCCGTTTCATGCAGTTCCGATAATCCTCCGGATTCTCGATAAGTTAATATACATAATATACAAACGATATAAAAATATAAATAAACATTAATAATATAAAGATAAAGGGGTTTTAATTTTTTAATATAGCGATATGAAGAACGATTATTTTTACGTTACCACTCCTATTTATTACGTAAACGATAAACCGCATATAGGACACGCATATTCTACTATAATAGCCGATACTATTGCCAGGTTTAAAAGATTATGCGGATATAAAACGTTTTTTTTAACGGGAACGGACGAGCATGGTTTAAAAATAGAAAAAGAAGCCGATTCAAGGGGAATAACGCCCAAACAGCTTGCCGATTCCGTTCATATAAAATTTAAAGAACTTTTTAACGCTATAGGAATATCTTACGACAGATTCATCAGAACTACGGATGAAGACCATATAAGAACTGTAAGGATTGCGTTTAAAAAAATGGAGGCAAACGGAGACATATATCTTTCAGAATATGAAGGGTGGTACTGCACTCCTTGCGAGACTTTTCTTACGGAAAAGTCGCTTTTAGACGGCGAAAAATGTCCCCAGTGCGGAAGGACTACTTCAAAAGTAAAAGAAAAAACCTATTATTTAAAATTAAAAAAATATGAAAAACGGCTACTTGATTATATAGAAAATAATCCAGGCTTTATAAAGCCTGATTTTAGAAGAAACGAAGTTTTATCTTTTATCAAGGAGGGTTTGGAAGATTTAAGCATTTCGAGAATGTCTTTTAAATGGGGGATTCCCGTTCCCGACGACGAAAAGCACGTTATATACGTCTGGTTCGACGCTCTTGTAAACTATCTTACGGGAATAGGATACGAAGACTATCTTAACGGTAAAAATCCTGATTTTGAGAATTTTTTTAAAACGGCTAATCATATAGTCGGCAAAGATATATTAAGGTTTCATGCAGTTTACTGGCCTATTATGCTTTTCTCTCTCGGACTAGAACCGCCGAAGTCGGTTACCGCCCACGGCTGGTGGCTGACCGAAGGCAGAAAAATGTCTAAATCTACAGGAAACGCGGTTGACCCGATATCTTTAATAGAAACATACGGTTCAGATCCTCTACGTTTTTATCTTTTGAGCGAAATTACGCTCGGCTTGGACGGAGATTTTAATACCGATAATTTTATACTTAGGTACAATTCCGCTCTTGCGAACGACCTTGGAAACTTAGTTTCGAGAACCGCCGCAATGCTCAATAAATATACCGGAGGGAATGTTCCCGGAAGAAATTCGGCGTTCGAAGACGGCGGCGTATTAAATACTGCCTCAGATATATTAAAAAAATTAGACGAAAGATACGAAGAATATGATTTTGCTAAAATATTGGAAGACGTATTTAAATTTATAAATATATTAAATAAATATATCAACGATTCTGCGCCCTGGAAATTAAACGCCGACGATCCGGAACAAAAAAGAAAATTACTGAATATACTAAGAACGGCTTCCGTTTCCATTTATTATATTTCTTATCTGATATATCCTTTTATGCCGGAAACTTCGCGAAAAATTAATGCTATATTTAATATCGCTCCTTTCGACGCTCAGGGGTTTTCGGCTGGAGCCGACAGTATTGCGGACGTATGCGCCGGCTTGTTTAAAGACGGATTGCGTATAGCCGAAAAAACCGAAATTATGTTCCCAAAAATAAATACCGATAAAAATATTAAAAAATAATCGTTTACCTTTTATAATTTTATGATAGATTCGCACTGCCACCTTGAAATGCATGAATTTGACGGAGACCTTGACGGCGTTTTGTCGAGAATGTCCGAAAACGGCGTAACGCATGCAGTTTCTATCGGTTCTTTAGCTCAGCACGAAAGAATCGATAAGACGATAGAAATAATTAATTCTTACGGCAATATATTTACTACTCTCGGCGTCCATCCAAAAAGCCCTTACCGAGATATTGCAGATATAGCGGAAAAGTTTGAAAAATATTATTCCGGCAATAAAAATAAAATAGTAGCGGTAGGAGAAATAGGATTAGATTATTTCCTGCCCGAAGCATCCAAAGAAGAAATAGAAGAAATTAAAATAAAACAGAAAGAACTTTTTAAATTTCAGCTTAAAATTGCCTCTTCCAAAGGCTTGCCGGTTATAATTCATATAAGAGACGCATATGAGAATGCATTAGAGATTTTAAAAGAATATGCGAAAAGTTCCGACGGTTTTTTCGGCGGAGTTATACACTGTTTTTCCTCTTCCGATAAGACGACTGCAGAAGAATTAATAAAAATGGGTTTTTTTATTTCATTTTCAGGAAATATAACATACAAAAAAAATGAAGGATTAAGGGAAGTATCTAAAATAATACCTTCCGAAAAAATTATAATAGAAACCGACAGCCCGTTTCTCGCGCCCCAAACTTTCAGAGGTAAAAGAAACGAGCCTTCTTACGTGCGCTTCGTTTTGGAAACCGTGACGGCTGAAAAAGGCGCGGAACTAAAAATAATGAACGATTTAACCGTCCAGAACACGGTAAATCTTTTTTCTCTTGAAGGCGTGGACGGATTTTACCCTGCAGTTGCATATAAAATAAGAAACTCGGTTTACGTAAATCTCACGAATAAATGCACAAACAGATGCACTTTCTGTCCTAAATATCAGGGCGGCAAAAGCAATTTCTGCGTGCAGGGGTACAATCTTAAACTTAAAAAAGAACCTTCCGTGAGCGAAGTTTTATCCTCTATTTTTCGTTATTACGATTTTAAAGAAGTAGTATTCTGCGGTCTCGGAGAACCTACCTTGCGCATAGAAACCTTAAAGAAAGTTGCCTCAGTAATTAAAAAAGGTACCTATAGAACCGATCCGGCGGATATAAAAATAAGGCTTGATACCGACGGACTTGCAAACGCGGTTTACGGACGCAACATAGCTGCAGAACTTGAAAATATTATAGATTCCGTAAGCATAAGCTTAAATGCGCAAAGTTCCGAAATATACGATGCTATATGCGATCCCAAACTTGCTTCAAAAGGAATAAAACCTTATAATGCCGTTATAGATTTTGTAAAAGAATCGAAAAAATATATTAAAAACGTGACCGTTACGGCAATAGACCTTCCGTGCGTCGATATAGCGTTTATTGAAAATTTTGCAAAAAATCTTGGAGTCAATTTTAAACTCAGACATTATAATAACGTAGGTTAATAAGGAAAAAAAATAAAATGGAAAAAATTTTAGTGTCGGAAATAACGGAAAATCAGAAAGTAGATTCGGCTTTTCTTGTAAAAAGCAAATCTCAGGCTATGGGTAAAACCGGAAAACCTTACGTTTATTTAAAACTGTCCGATAAAGCCGGCGAAATTAAGGGATATATTTGGGATAACGTAGATAAACTCGCGCCCATTTTTGAAGCTGGCGATATAATAAAGGTAAAATCAAAAAGTTCGCTGTTTCAAAACGAACTTCAGCTAAGTATTACGGAAATAGAAAAAATAGATTTGAAAAATATTGCCGCAGAAGATGCCGCTCTTTTTTTTAAGTCCTCGAAGAACGATATAGAATCAATGTATAGCGATTTAAAAACCGTTTTAAAGGAAAATTTAACCGATGAATATATTATACGGCTCGTCAATAAATTTTTGGAAGACGAAAATTACGTAAAGCTTTTAAAAACGCTTCCGGCGGCAAAATCTATACATCATGCATATATAGGCGGGCTTCTTGAACATACGTTAAGCATGCTTAAAATAGGAACTTTTCTTGCCGAGCATTATAAAAAATACGTTATAAAAGACGTTCTTCTGGCGGCAATATTTCTTCACGATTCCGGCAAAATAGAAGAACTTAAAATCAAGAACAACATAACGGAATATTCCGACGAAGGTAGGCTTTTAGGCCATATAGTATTGGGTTCGTCTGCAGTTGATAAAAAAATATCGGAAATAAACGGATTTCCTGAAAATTTGAAACTGATTTTAATCCACAGCATAATATCGCATCACGGAGAAATGGAATACGGTTCGCCCAAAAGACCTAAAACAACGGAAGCATTTCTTCTCCATTACATAGATAACATGGACTCTAAGGTTAATCAGATAGCAGATTTTATAGAAAACGGCGGCAACGCTTTATGGAGTCAGTATTCAAAACCTCTTGACAGATACCTGTTAAATTCCATGCTATTTTTAAAAAGTTAAATAAATAAAAATATTTTTTATAAATGTGGTATAATATTAATACATTTTTATATATTTATATTAGCAGTGAAGATAAAAATATTATAAATTGCTCTATTTAATTTCTTTAATTGGGGGCGCAACGGTTTCGACGGTGATATTAGTGCTATAAGCTGCATGCCGAGGATGCTTTGTAGGCTCGTTAATCATTCAAAGCAAAACATAATCGCAGATAACTACGATTACGCATTAGCCGCTTAATCGGCTAACGTCTTTGAAATTTCTACCTGCAAAATTCAAAGGCGACAACTGCAGGGTATAGGTTTGACGTTTCCTTTTCGTCAAATCCGAATCTTTAAAAGGACGACGAAGAAAGGTTTTGTTTATTCTTTGCTTTCATAAGCCGTATTTAAAGAATAAACTAAGCATGTAGAAGCTTTAGTTTTAAATCTTCGGACGCGGGTTCGACTCCCGCCGCCTCCACCATGATTTTTTTTAACAAACGTAATAGCGACGCCGGATTTAAGTCCGGCAATACCGCAAATTAATATATGTCAAATCCGCTTGCCGGACAAAAAATAAAAATAGTAGCAGATAACAGAAAAGCTTCTTTTCTTTATGAAATTATCGAAAAGTATGAAGCAGGAATATCGCTTTACGGTCCCGAAATAAAATCTATAAAAGCCGGCAAAGCAAATATTTCCGACGGTTACGTTGTCATAAAAGACGGAGAAGCACTTTTGTTGAACGTGCATATAAGCCCTTACGAAAAGGCCAACAGAGAAAATAAAGACCCCCTCAGAACGAGAGTTTTGCTTTTACATAAGCATGAAATTTTAAAACTGTTAGGCAAAATAAAAGAAAAAAACTTAACGGTAGTTCCTCTAAAAATCTATCTAAAATCAGGCAGGGCAAAAGTAGAAATAGCATTGGTAAAAGGAAAAAAGAATTACGACAAAAGAGCTTCTATTAAGGAAAAAGAAAATAAAAGAGAGGTAGAAAGAGCTATTAAGAGCAGATCGTTAAATCGTTAAAATAAATTTATTTATTTTAATTATTATATTATAATATACGTTAAATAAAAATTTAATAAAATATGGAGGTCTATCTTAATGAACGGTTGCCGCAAACGCAGTTTTATATTTACGTTTTTAATAATAGCGTTTATTTTCGCGTTTATTTTTTTAACCGGCATTAAACATGCGCAGGCAAGTACAAAAAAAGCTTATAATTTTAATTTAAAAGTTCTTAATCCGACTTTATCGGGATACGACAATTTTTCGCTAAAAAATTTTAGGGGTCACGTAGTAGTCGTTAATTTTTGGGCAACATGGTGTCCGCCATGCAGAGCGGAAATACCCATGATTAAAAAATTTTATAACGCTGAACGTTCTAACGGTGTTGTCGTGTTAGGCATAAACGTCAATAACAATCTTGGGGGCGTGAGGTCTTTTCTTAAAAAATTTGACGGCGGTATTACGTATCCGGTAGTATATGCAACTTCCCGCGTTATAAGCAATTACGGCGGCATAAACGAGATACCGCAGACATTTTTTATATCCAAAAACGGACGTATTATGTTTCACTGGGTAGGCGAGATAACAAAAGGAGCACTTTACGAAATTACAAACAAGCTTTTAAATAAAAATTAAAAGCATGAATAAAAATTATATTGTTTTTTAATCGTATTTAGTGTATAAAATTAATTATCTAAAAATTTTCGACGTTTTAAAATCTAAATAATAAATTATTTTAATATTTAAAAAAATAGGACGATATTATGGCTATAGACGACATGATGAGAGAGCTGAAAGACATTGCAAAGGTTGTGGACGAGGCTACTAAAAAAATAGGAGATTTAAAGGTGCCTGTCAAAGAAAGCTCGGATAACATACCGCTTGCGCAGGAAGGTATTTCCGATATCATCAAAGAAACTGAAAAAGCGGCGAATAACATAATGAATTTGCTGGACGAGATAAACGAAAATTCAAACGATATAAATAAACAGCTCGTCGATCTTATTAATTTAAATCCTACTAAGAAGATAAGAGAGAGTCTTATTAATCTTAAAGATCTTAATAATAAAAATATAGACAAAATATTAGGCGTTCTTTCTCTTCTTTCCTTCCAGGACTTAACGGGACAGAAACTTTATAAAATACAGAATACGCTTAATGAAACTAAGGCAAAACTTATAAAAGTACTGGTCGATTCCGAAGTAGAAGCCAAAGAAATACCGGCTGAAAAAAAAGCCGAAATATACGGAAAATTAAAAGATATGGTGTCCGATAATCAAAAAATGGCTCAAAACGGCGTAAATTCAATTTTAGGGGAACTAGGATTTTAAATCTATAGATTTCCTATAGATTTTTTTCTTGCTTTTCTTATATAAATATGACATAATATTCTTTCTGCATTTAAAAAACATTGTCCCCATCGTCTAGCCGGCCCAGGACATCGCCCTTTCACGGCGGCAACACGGGTTCGAATCCCGTTGGGGACGCCACTTTCCAGTATTTCTTTTTTAACGGTAAATTTATAATATTTATTTTATTCTTTTATACCCGCCTTTACATAAAGGCATTTAAGAAGAATTTATTTTTCATTGCATATTGTTGTTTTTTTTGATAGTATAAAATATGATTGCGTATTTAATGAAGTAATAATATTTTTAATATAATACCAAATGGTACTAGAAGATATAAAATATCAGCTTGATCAATTTTATAGTTTCGAAAATATAAAATTATCGTTTGAAATTTTAGATAAGCAGGGCGTTATATATTTTTCCGGCGGAAAAATATTGCACGCCTTTTTAGGAACAAAACAGGACATAGACGTATTTAAAGAATTAAACGGCTTAGATGCGCCGATAAATATACAGGTTAGCATTGGAGAATCTTCTCCTGAAATTACCCTTGATAAATATTTAGACGAAATTATACAAATAATTAACGAAGACGGCAAGGGATCGGATAGCAATCAAAAACCTAATAACGCAAAAAGTTCCGATACTGAAATTGTAAAAAACTATACTGAATCAAGTCCTGCTTTAGTAGTTAAAATTGCAGAAACTTTATCCGTAATAAACGGCGTAGAATCTATTCTTGCGGTTAAAGAGGACGGCGAAGTATTATATTCTAAAGGCATCGACGATACAGATTTCGAATCCGCCGACGCTTTATTTCTTTTTAATCAATCAAAAGAATTAGGCGATATATTAAATTTTAATAAATTAAAAAGCGCGATATGCGAAGCCAATAATTATAAAAAAATAATTATTAATAATAAAAATGTTTTATACAGCCTTAAAGTTTCGTCTGAAGTCCCTGCGTTAAAAACGCAGATGGAAGCTATAAAATTACTTAAGGAAAATTAAAATATAATTACATATACAGTTATTTAGCAATATAAATTTATGAACGCAACCGACGATAAAAGCATTATATATAAAATTCTCAAAATTGCCGGTGTAGATGCTTGCGCAATATCGTCTTTAGACGGCGAAGTTTTACAATTCGAGGCTAACGATCCCGAAATACAGTCCGAACAAATAAGCAGGGTATCAAGAGAAATAAGCAAATTATTTGCATCATATTCTATTTCGTCGATAGAAATTTCTTCTCTTTACTTGAATTTTGACGACAGAAATATAATAGTCAACGGATTTGGAAGCGGGTTTATTTTTATCCTTAGCAGGAGAAATTCTAACGTTAATCTTCTTAAGATGGAGACTGCTTATCTTGAAAGCGAGTTCATTAAAATAGTAAACCAATCGATAACCGCCGATAACTCAAAAAAAGCAAGCGATATTATAAGCGATGAAAGCGGTGCCGGCTCTTTTGCTCAAAACGAGGCTGTATTTAATTCCATTTTAAATGATAACGGAATGGCAGGAGACGGAATAAATTCCGGAGAAATAATTCAAAAAGATAAAATGGAAGCGCTGAAAGATCTTTTTTCGGAAAATTTAGGCCCGATATCTTCTATTATTTTCGACGAAAAGCTTAAGGATTTAAACGAAAACGCAAATAATTTTCATGCAGACAATATTGAAAATTTAATAAAAAATTTAGCACAAGAAATAGAAAACAAGAAAGAAAGGCTTAATTTTATTACTGCCGCTAACAAAATATTATAAATTCGTAAAACAATATCTAAATCTTCAAAATGCCGGCGTGGCTCAGGGGTAGAGCAGCTGATTCGTAATCAGCGGGTCGTAGGTTCGATTCCTATCGCCGGCTCCATATTTTATAAGGGTTTCAAGGTTATTAATTTTTTAAAATTTTTAAAGTGTGCTAAAAACAGTGCTAAAAATTTTTTATAATAACGTCATAAATATTTCTTTTATCTTTTCTACTTTTTCCTTTTCGCTTTGAAATTCTTTATTATCAAATATACTTATAGAATTTCTCAAGTGTTTATGTGATAAGTTTGAATAACGCATCGTCATTTTTATGTCTTTATGGCCTAATAATTGTTGTACTTCAGCAATTCCAACCCCCGACATGACAAGATAAGACGCAAAAGTGTGTCTCAAATCGTGAAAATGTAAATCTTTAATATCGGCTTGACTTAATATATAGTTAAAAGGTTTTTTAAAATCGTAAAGACGGTTTAAAGTCTTTTTGTTATAAAAAACATATTCGCTTTTTGACGTTTCTTTTATTTTTAATAAAATATTTTGTATCGGTTCCGGTATTGGTATATATCTGTTAATTCCATTTTTCGAATTTTCGGCTCTGATATTAATCATTTTATTTTCAAAATCAATATCTCCCCATTTTAAAGATAATATTTCGTTTTTACGCATTCCCGTAAAAAGTGCCAATAAAATAATGTTTTTGTGTTGTCCCTTATAACTTTTAGCTTTTGAAATCTTTATTATTTCGTCTTCGCTTAAAAAGCGAATCCTTGCCGTTTCTTTTTCCAACTTGACTTTTTTTAATTTTGGCAAAACGTTTTTATCGACAAGTTCCCAATCTTCCCCTTTTTTAATAATAATTTTTAAAATCACAAAAAGTCTATTAAAATAAGTTTTAGATAATCCTTTCTCTGTCAGAATATGTTTTTTTAAATGTTCTATATCTCCAGCCGTGAATGAATCGACTTTTTTATTTTTGCCGTAAAAGTTCATTAAAGTTTTGATAAAACTTTTTAACCTATAAAAAGATTTTAAAGTTTTTGCCGATTCCATATATCGATTTATTAAATCTTCAAAACCAAAATTATTATTTTTTTTTGTGTTTATATCTGCGCCTGTCGCCAGCATTTTTTCAAAAATAGCTTCTGCTGTTTTTTTGTTTTTAGTTTTTAATGAAACTCTGCGCGTTCCGGTATTCACATAATAAACTCCGGTGTTTCTTTTGTAAATTTTCATTTTAAAAATCCTCCTCAATAATTGACCTACTGATTAATTTTATCACAAAAATATATATAACGTCAAGCGTTTTTATTCAGTGTGTTATATTTTTTAAAAAACGCTCGTAATTGCCCTTTAAGCCGTGGCGAGCGCAAGAGACGGCGCCCGCCGGCTCGCTAGCGCTTAAAGCCCTTTAAGCTTGCGCTAGCGCGAAAAGCGCTTAAATTAATTTTTAGTAGTAAACCATATACCTAAAACCAAAACGCCTCTAAAGGGCTATTAGGGGGCTTAAAAAGGCTATTAAGCAAAGCTATCGTTATGGGCTTTACTTTTTTGATTATACGAACGGAGCGATAAGCCCAGACACAAGAAAAAAGAAACGCTTTTTTTAAGGTTCCGATAAGCAAAGCACTAAAATTATATTATTATAACGGTTATTAAAAAAAACGCCGTAATAGCCTTTTAAAGCCCTTTAAATTAATTTTTAGTAGTAAACCATATACCTAAAACCAAAACGCCTTAAAACGCTTATTAGGGGGCTTAAAATCGATTTTACGCTAAACCCTTTGAAAATTAAGGGGTGCCATAGATTTTTGGGGTGCCATGGATTTTTAAATCCATGGCACCCACTCAACCCCTTGAAAAATAAGGAAACTTAGGGGGGTGCCACAGATTTTCGAAAAAATAAAAAAAGTTCTCCAAAAAAAAAATTTTTTCCAACGAGTTGTGTTTTTTCTCAAATCCGTGTCGTTTTTCTTTCTATGTCTTATTATATAAGGGTTTGAATGGGTGCCATAGATTTTTTTGGGTAATTTGTAAATTGCCATTTCCGTTAATAGTATCTAAGCGTTGCGGTCGCAAAAAATCCATGGCACCCTGGGGAGCCCTGATTTTACTAAAAAGTCAATTTTAGCTGTTCCCGCAACCTCACGCCTGCACTAGGGCAGCTGGATTTTTTTTTTCTTGACTTTAAGTAAAAAAAACGAAAATCCATGGCACCCTGGGGAGCCCTAATTTTACTATAAAGTCAATTTTTGCCATTTCCCGCAACCTCACGCCAGCACTAAGTTTAAGCCCTGTTTTTTTTTCTTGACTTTAAGTAATTATTCTTGACTTTAAGTAATTATTTTCTTGACTTTAAGTAAAAAATCTTGACTTTAAGTAATTAATCCATGGCACCCTTTTTCTTGACTTTAAGTAATTAATCCATAGCACCAATTTTTAACTTTAAACAGAAAAATTAAATAAAATTAATTTTTAAGATTGCGCTAGCGCGAAAAGCGCTTAAATTTTAAAGCGTTATAATTAATTATATTGCTATACAAAACGTAATAACACGGCGGGCGTCTTGACTTTTTATATTTTAAGCACTTTTTAACATTTGTTAAAGATTTTTAAGCGTAATTAATAAATTTTACGCATAATATAATATTTTATAAACTGACTTGACTTTAAGTAATCTTTAAAGGTATAAAAAAACCCGATATTATCGGGTTTTAAAGAATTATACTTTGTCTCTAAATTAGTCTTATTTTCAAACGTGGTTCACTTTTTTTTGTTTCTATTATATCTTTTTTATGTTTTTCATAATATTTTGTCAAATCTTTCCAAACGGCTTCCATATCACTTTTTTTTATTTCTATTACTTTTCCTTTATTTTTTTTCATTTTATTACCTTTTTATCAAGTCTCTCAATGTATTCAGTAAACTTAATAATTATATTTAATTAATAATGTAATTATAATATACAAAAAAAAATAGTCAACCTAAACACCGGCAAACTCAACAATATCAAGGGATTGCGGCGTTAAAAAAAATATATATAGCGTTTTTTATTATTTTGCGAAAAATCGTTGACTTGTCAATAATACGTAAGGATTGACGGCTATTTTTTTTGATTTTCCGCTAAAAACCTATAAAGTCAAGAGTTCCGCTAATTTCTGCGTTGTTTAATGTTATATTACGCATAAAACCTATAAAGTCAAGAACTCCACTAAATTATTCGTTATATAATGTTATATTACGCATAAACCTTATAAAGTCAAGAGCTCCGCTAAAATAAAAAAATCAAGGAATTTAATCCATTGAAAAAAAAGACCCTTTGAAAAAGCAGCTTGCTGGTTTTTCAAAGGGGGCGACTGTAGATTAAAAAAAAATAGCTTGCTATTTTTTTTAAATCGGAATAATCGCTAGCGCTCTAAAAAAACGCCGTATTAAAAACTAACGCAGAGTTTCATAAATATTTAATTAAGCATTTTTTTTATTTTGGGGCGTTTTTTTGTTGTAAAACGTCAATTATAACATTTTTTATTAATAAAAACCGATTAACAACAAAAAAAACTCTCTTTTTTCTTGTGTCTGGGCTAGGAAGAATTTTTCAATAACCTTTAAAGGTGAAGCCCCTACTAAAAGCCCGTTAAGCACTCCCCCTTTTTTAGCTAGCAAAAATAGTATAACATCTAAAAATAGATTATCAATAGAAGGACAAATTGTTATAGGCATTCATATGCCATCCTCTTTTTGCTGGGGGTGAGGGGGGGCTTTTGAGAGCAAAAGCGACCCCCCTTATTCAATAAATAATAAATATCTAGCAATTATAAATTATTACTTTTTTTTGTTTTTTTGTTTTAAAAAAACGCGAAATTTCGCTTTTAAAGTCAAGTTTAATACCTTTTAAACGCTTATTTTATAAGGCTTTTAAGCTAAAAATTTTTATAAAAAGTTGCTTACTATATATAGGTAATAGTTGCTATTACAAATTTATAAAAACCTTCGAAAGGTCAATTTCTCTCCAGCCGTCCCTATTCCAGGGGCGGCACCCCCTTAATATTATGAAAATAACTGAAAATGTAAAAATATGTTGGCATTGCGGGATTTTGACCGATAAAAACAGATGTGATAATTGCGGTTCCGGCAATTCGTTAATTCCGTTAAAAAATTTTTTATTAAATATAAATAAAATACCTGTGAGATTATACAAAATAAACATACAACAATTAAATAATTATATACATATACAAAACGCTTATTTTTGTCAAGATTGTTATGAAATATTTAAAGAAAAATATGACGAATGCCCTTTCTGTGGCGGAAAAATAGAAAAAATATGAAAAAAATAGATGATATTGATATTAAAGTTTGTAAGTATCCCGCTCCGGTTAATTTCTTTGAAATTCATATTACAAAAAATATAGTGATACATTTTTTGATAACAACGGAAAAGGATTATCAAAATATTAAAAAAGTCTTGGAATCAGTTCTAAGTCTAAATTTAGATGATAAATAAGGTGATAAGGTGATACGGTTTAAGGATTATCCGTTTTTTTAAAATCCTTTTTATTTTTTTTAAAATCGGGTTAAGGATCCTTTAAAATCCTTGTTTTATAGGTAAATTAAAATGAAAAAAAATATTATATTTTTAGTAATGTCTTTAGCTTTATCGACTTTTTTAAGCACATCGGCTTTTGCCGCTAATCCTGTAGGTTTGCCTGCTCAAAATTACGGGGCGCCTGCTCAAAATTCGTCTGTCGGATTGCCTGTCAGTTTACCTGCACAAAATTACGGGGCACCTACTAATGTTTCAAATCCTGGCTTTGTAGTGGGTTTACCGCCTCAAAATTATGGTTCTAAAGTTAATACAAACTCCGGTAGCCCTGTCGGATTACCAGGCGTAGTTCCTGCAAATGGTAATGTTTCTTCAGGCAGCGGTTCTGGAATAAGCCCAACAGTCACTATTTTAGGTAGTTTAAGTGCTATGGCAATATTTGTTACGCTTTTCAGTTATAAATTTTAAGCGCTCTGCTTAAACACAGGTTTAATTATGAATAAATGTCCAAAATGCGGCTGTGATTTAGAAACGCTTAAAGTAGGTTTGAAATGTAAAAATACTTTGATAACTGATTTAGCTTTAGCTTATCTTAAAAAAGTCAAGTATGGCGAAAAAGCTATATCATATCAAGATTTTGAAAAATGCAGTTATTTTAAATTTAAAGATAAGGAGAAATGAACACTAAACATTTAAATAAAGCAAAAAAAGTTAAAAACGATGAATTTTATACGCAAATAAGCGACATAGAAAAAGAACTGCCTTATTATAAAGAACAATTTGAAAATAAAGTAGTATATTGTAATTGCGATTCAGAATTTTCTAATTTTTGGTTATATTTTAAAGAAAATTTTAATAATTTAAAACTTAAAAAATTAATAATAACACATAAACACGGAAATTATAAAATAGAATTAACAAAAAAAGGAATTGTTAAATCTAAATTATCGCAAAATGGAGATTTTAGAAGCCCTGATTGTATAGCTTTATTAAATAAGGCTGATATAATTTGTACTAATCCGCCATTTTCTTTACTTATAGAATATATTGATTTATTGGTTAAATATAATAAGAAATTTTTAATAATATTTCCTTTTTTGTCCTATACAAATAAAAATATATTTAATTTAATAAAAAATGACAAAATATGGCTCGGTAATAATTATCCAAACACTTTTTTAACGCCTGATTTAACAAAAGTTAAAGTTTTGACTGCATGGCTAAACAATATTAAAAAAGTAGATAAAACGAATGTTAGAAAAGAATATTGTTCATATTATATATACGACAATTATAATGCAATTAATGTAGATAAGATTAAAGATATACCAAATAATTATAATGGTTTAATCGGCGTTCCTGTTACTTTTTTAAAATGTTATAACAAAGAAAAGTATGAAATAGTAGACGCAATTAGCCCTATAATTGGCAATAAAAAATTATTTAAAAGATTAATTATCAGAAAAAAAGAGGTGTAATCATGAAAAAAACAAAATTATTATTAGGAATTTCGATATTAGCAATTTTAGGTTTAAGTTTAAGCGGTTGCGGGTTTTATAACGTTAAAGGACAGTCAAGCGCCGGATTTATAAAATCAAAAAATGTTAAATCTATAAAAGGCGTAAGTAAAAATTATATTTTAGCGAAATATGGAGTTCCATCAAGAAAATATAATTCAAACGGCTATAGAAATTGGTCATATTGCGGAAAATATACCACAAACACAACTTATTTAACATTTTTTCACACTAAAAACGTAAAAAGTAGATGTGTAATTTTTAAATTTAGAGGCAATAAGGTTTCAATAGTTTCTGTAAAGATTTACGGTAAAAAAAATAATGTGAATACAAAAACTATTAAAAAAAACGACAACAACGTAAACAAAGATAATAACAACGCAAAATTAGATATTGCAAAAAGTGCCAACAATTAACTTAGATAGGCAGATTAAAAAGTAACAAAAATAAAATTAAGGTAATAATATTATGTTTAAATATCTATTTTTTTTAATACCCGTCATGCTCGTAGTTTTTCTTTATATAGTTGGTCAGCAGTCGAACTTTAATAAAACTATGAATATACAGACTACAAAATTTAACCGTGATTGGAACAATTTCAATGCTAACTTTTACGGCTCGAAAAAGGCTATGACTGGAAACGATTATCAAAAAAGAGCCGATAATTATCAAAAAAAATTAAATGATATAAAGAAAGAAGAAAAAAAGAAAAAAGAGCAACAAAAAGAGCTCAAAAAAAAATTAAATAATATAAGATAAATTATCATGAAAAAAATTTTAGTAATTTTTAGTTTAGTTTTAACCGTATTTTTAAGCGTAAAATCATACGCTATGAATATTAGCTGCACAAACGGGTCTTGTGTTGGCTCTGACGGAGCTTTAAAAATTTATTGGGAATCGCCAACCGGAGGCATAGGTCTTAACAGCGCAACTTTTGCAGATATTACAGGTTTAGACGGTCTGCCTGTTACAATCTCAAATTATAAACAAATTATAAACTCAATAAATTCATCAAAAACGGTTTCTAATAAATTAATTAACGAAATAGATAATAAGACCGGTATTTCCATACCGGAAATAACCGGTATAAACGTCGGCAGTGATAAATCGGTGAAAAAAGAGAATGCTTATGATATATCAAAAAATATGTCTCAAAACCTTAGTAATTCTAACTCTATAAATATAAATTATAATCTTGACTTTGCCTATTATATAGGTAAAAACTACTATCCAGCCGCTCCAGCAATTTGGCAAGTCGTAGAGGGCGCAAAAAAAATATTGTCGTTGTATCGTGCCGGAAATTATGACCGAATAGATGAATTATTGCAGATGTTTATTTTTCACAATAATAAAAAAGTAGTCGATAAATTAAACATATTTACACCGATTACAAGTTCTGATAATTATTTAATGTCAGTTCTATATATGGGTTTAATATCCAAATCCAGAAATTTTATTTATGACCCTTTTATCACACACGTGAATGAAGTAAGAAAAATTCAAAAAAATTTATTTATGACACTTGTAAAAAATCAGTCAATAGGGCAGCTTACTAAAAAAAATAAATCAGTCGCTATTATTGAATATTTGGCAATTAAATACAAAAAACCGTATAAATCATATGCTAAAAACTTTATTTATTATTATTACGGTCTTAGGAAATCAAAAAATAATACTTATTTTTTTACAGGTAATCATATTGTTTTTACAATAAGTAAAACAGATTTTAAAAAATATAAAGATTTTGTTTTAGTCCCAAGCCATAATAAATCTTCTTTTTTTATAATAATAATTGTTGTTATAATTTTAGCTGGCGGAATTGGGTTTATCGTATATACAATAAAGAAAGCGAAAAAATAAGTTAAAAAATTATGTATAACTTGACTTTTGTAATTTTTGGTTGTATAAAGAAATTAGGTTAATGAGTGACTAGGAAAAAAGCGACGACTAGATAATTAGCAACGGCGCTTTTAATTTTCGTAACCCAAGCCTATAATTTAATGTTTTTTGGCGTGTTTATTTTAATTATGTATTATAACTGAAGTTTTAAGAGGTAAATAAAATGGTAAATACAATAATTATAATATTAGGTATAATTATGATAGGACTCGGACTTATTGGTAGAATAAAAAATTATTTTGCTAAAAAAAATGGAGAAATGCTACATTATTATAATAGCAAAGTAGATTATAATAAAAGTCCTTTTAATGTAGATTATAGTGAAGACGACGACGATCATCCGTTTAATAGTTATAACTATGATTATTCTTATGTTAGTAGGGATAGTACAGAAATATCTTCAGATGATTATATTTAAATATCTATTTTAATATCTGTCCATGCTCGTAGTTTTTATTTATATAGTCGGTTAGTAGTCAAACTTTAATAAAACTATAAATATATAGACTACAAAATTTAACTGTGATTAGAACAATTTCAATGCTAACTTTTTAATATATTTAATTTAGGAGGTGTTAATAAAATGTCAATATATGATCACGGTTTTTTAAATAATATTTTAACATTGCCTTTATGGATACTTTTATCTATTGGCGCTATTGTATTAATAGTGTTTTTAATACTATTAATAGAAATCCTTGAAGGTAATATTAAAATTACAGGTTATGATGATGATAAAAAAAAGAATAAGCTAATGGGAACTACAGATCCAGTCTCAATGTCAATTGGTTGTCCTATTTCAATGAATCACGATGATGACTAAACATTATCTTAACTATTGCCTGGCATGTGTGCTAAATCCATAAACACAAGCTTTAAACTTCACATAAATTTTTATTATATATTTTGATACAGGGGTTAATAGTTGGAATAACCCATTTAATGTTGGATATTTGGACTCCGGCAGGAATAGTTTATAAACCGATAAAAAATTGGGGTTTAGCTAAAAATAAAGGTTGGGTTAAAATAAGATTAAGTAAGATAAAAAATAATGATTTTGATGTTAATTTAATGTTTAATGGTTTTAGTGTGTTAGTTTTAATTTTAGTGTATTTAATTTAATAAATTAATTATAAATATCAAGTTATATTAAAAACTGATTTACAATTAAATTAATAAAATATAAAATTAAGGAGGATAAAAAAATGATAGGTTCAATATTATTTATTACGATTCCCATATTGGTGTTGGTAATAATAGGAATTTTGAGTATAAAAAATAGCTCAAAATCTACCGAAAATAATAGCACTTTTGAAGATAATGATAATACTGAACACGGAGTAAATCCCGCTAATGGTTTACCTACTATAAATGGGATAGATACCTATGGTAATCCTTCCGGTTCAGATTTTAACGATTTCGGTATTGGATTTAAGTAAAAAAGATTTATATACTATTTGGATTTCCATTATCTCCCATAAAATTTCCTGCTGAACCTATAAAAAGTCAGATTGTTTTGCTCATTTAAGCCTTGGCGAGCGCTAGAGACGGCGCCCGCCGGCTCGTTAGCACTTACGCTAGCGCGCTTTCAGCACTTACGACAGGTTTTTAAAATCTAGAATAACAAAAACTATTATTTAAAGCCCAATGATATTTATTGGGCTTTTTTATTATCATGACAAAATACATAATCATTACAATAACGGCAATATTATTATTTAACGGTTTATTTTTTAAAAGCAATAATAAACAAAAGCCTATAAAAACTATATTTACATTAAAAATTATTTCTTTAAATCAATATAAAAATGTTTTATTAAAGGCTTGTAAAAATAACGTTAATAACTATATTAAATATTACTCTAAAATTTATAAAGTAAGCCCTGCCTTAGTGAAAGGAATCATAAAGGAAGAGAGCAATAACGGCAGATATTTAAAATCTCCGGCAGGGGCTTGCGGTATAATGCAAATAGAACCGGCAACGGCTTTATTTATTACGCATAAAAACTTTTCATGTGAAGAATTGATTAACAATAAAAAATTAAATATTAGAATAGGTATTGAATATTTAAGCTTTCTTTTAAAAAATTTTTCTCAAATTGCTTATGCTATAGCCGGTTATAACGCCGGTTATAACGCCGCCCTTTATTTTTTGAAAACAAAACATCTGCCGACATCCACAAATCCTACGGATAATGTCCACCATTACGTTTTAAAAGTTTTAAAGTTTAGTGAAAGATATAAAACAGCAATCCTTTGATATTGTTGAGTTTATAGGTTTTTAATTTGACTTATTTTTTTTGTGTATTAATATTTCATTAAAAAACTTTATATTGAGGTGGAAAAAATGAAAAATAAAAAAGCTATTTTAAAAATTTTAAAAGAAGTAAAAAGCGAAATTAATTTTGACGAGCCCTGCGAAAAAAATTGTTTATTAACATTAATTTTTATGAAATTTTTATCGGAACAACAAGAAAAAAAGGTTGCTCAAGGTTTTACAATTGAATCTGAATATTTATTTAAAAATATTTTAGAAAAAGTAGAAGAATCAATAATAAATTTTAGACTGCTTAAAACAGAACCTGTTAAAATTTTACAGACTTTGGATAACAGCTTTATAACATATAATTTTGACAATAAAGATTTAGTATTTCAGCTTGATTGTTATAACATTCTTGGAGGTTTTTACGAAATCTTAAGAGCCGATTTAGAACAAAATATTTTTCAAGAAATTGAGACTAGAATATTTAATATGGCAAAAATTGTTAACAAAATCGAAATACTAAATTTATTAGATGATAGAAAAGTTGATTATAAAGATTTTTTAAAAAGTTTAAGCGCTGTTTATTAAAAATAAGGCTTACGCCTATTGAATTTGCACACACTACGCACTAAAGTGTCATTATCTTTATCATAGCCTTTTTTTCTATCATTTCCGGCAAAACATTAAAAAAAACTACCTCAAACGCAAATGATTGCGCTATGATAGGCCTAATTTACACCCCTCAAACCCGCGTAATTCCGTTTAAAATTTCTAAAAAACCCGCAACATTAAATGATAAAAGGGGTCGCAGGCTTTTTAATTGTATACTATATATAGAAACAAAACAAAAAATTGATTAAAAGGTGAACAATAATGAATATCAAAAAAGTAAAAGAAAAGATTAAAAAAGAGATAGATATTTTAACGTCAAATGAAAATTTTCTGGAATCTTTTCAAGACGAAATAAAGTTAATGATTGACAAAAAAATATCTATAAAAAAACAAATAGAAATCTTACAAAAGTCAATTAAAGATAAAAAAATAAGTAAAAAATCTTACATTGATTTTGTTAAAAAATTAAAGGCTGGCAATCGTCAAGAGGTAAATAATGATAATGCATATATTTAATTCATTGATTACGCCTTATAATTATTCACATATATTTAATTCATTGATTGCACCTTATAATTATTCTAATTATTCAAGATTTTCAATATCGTGTGATGGTTGGGTAATTATGGCTTCGTCAGCATTTTTGATTATTTTAGCATTAATAATATAATAGGTAAAAAAATGATGATAAAAAAAATATTAATTATATCAAGTTTTGTTGTTTTATTTTTGTTAGCAATAATAGATAGCAGAGCGTTTGCGATGTCGGTAGGGGTTTCCGCAAATTCCGATTTATCAGTTGCCGAAAAACAAGCTTTAGACCAAAAAAGGGCTATGACAAATAAAGCAGAATTTACAAAAACTTTAGCTATATATTCTCTTTATTTACCTTATTTGTCAAGATTAGAGCAAACAGTTCCTTTTTTTGAAAAATGCGGTTTAGTTACAAATCCTAAAACTTTAAGCTCTTTTGTGACTGGAGTCAGAAAAGATTATTCAGGTGTTCAGGTAATAGATACCTACGCTTTACAATATATGAATAATTCGCAGGAACTAGGAATGAAAACAAAAATATTAAATCAAAGAAAAGTTAAAAACTATATGATATGTGCCGCAACTTATGGATTAATTATAGCTCAAACTTTTGACGATTTAAATAACAATATTGGCGGTTCCGTCGATAATATATCGGTAAACGCTTTTTATGCTTATACGGAAGCCTCTTTGCTAGCCGCAATTATGCACCAAAATAAAAGGTTAAAAAGTTCTTTTAAAGAAATTAAAAGAGAAATAAAAAGTCATAGCTGCGTTTTATACGGCAAAAATATTAAATGCGGCGGCGTTTTCTTATCGCTTGAGGGGTCACCTAAATTATCATGGGGCGGTTTAGACTGGTTTAATCCTCAGGCTGATTTTGCCGGTCAAAACGATATAATTACTATCGGATACGGAAAAAATAGCGATTATAGTTCAAATACTACAAGGGATAGAGCCGTTAATTGGGTCGATGGCATTAAAAACGATATTGCCTCGGATATGTTAACAAGCGGTCTATTATAGAATAGAGGTGGCAAATTATGAAAAGTTCATGGTTCAAAATATTATTATTGTTTATTCCGGTTTTAATCTTGATATTTTTTTATATAGAAAATCAACAACATAAACAACACGCTATTGTCAAAAAGCAAAGTATTGCTTTTTCTAGGGATTGGAATGAGTTTAATTATCAATTTACCGGTAAAAAAGTATATAAGAAAAGAGCCGAAAAAAGACAAAAGCAATTAAATGAGCAAATACAAAAGAAAATTTCAACGCAAAATATTAATAAAAAACTTGCTCAGCTTTCAAAATTTTAGTATATTATAGCAAGCTAACCTTGCTAAAATTAGAGGTAATTAAAAATGAAAAAAATAATTTTAAGTTTATTAGTTTTATCGGTATTATTGATACCGATAACTGCTCAAGCGTTTCAATATAAGGCTAAGATTAACAATAAACCTTATCCTCATGTTGTGTTTTTCTCTACAAATGGTTATATGGTCAAGGGAGCAGGCATTAATATTAACATTTTACCTATTATAAAAGCAGACGCTAGAAATAGTAATAACAAAATTTTACAATATAAAGCTTTACAAATGCTTGCTTTTATAAATTATAAATCTTATATGACAAAAGCTGCTTTATATTATATTAATACAGATATTAAAAAAATAAATAATTCGGCAAAAGCAAAATATTTTTTAAAAAAAGCTTTATATCTTAAATCAAAAATTTTAGCGAGACAAAAAGCTATTTCTATTTATTTTAAAGGTATAAAATTAGCACGCGAAAAAAAATATAGACAAGGTTTAAAATATATTAAAGAATCTGTTGCTTTACAACCTTCAATAATAAAACATTTACCAGTTATTAAAGTAGAAAAAACTATTGAATATTTAATAAGAAAAAATAAATTAGATGAACAAAAATTTAAAGCGAAATTAGGTAATAATAGATATAAAGCAATTGCTATTATAAATAATTATTGTTCAAGACATAATGGTTGTGAAGTTAAGGGCTATAAACACGATCAAAATGGATATTATACTTATTATTATGGGTCTTTTGTGGTCTCTGGTGATCCGACAAGTGGCAACAATTTTATGATTACACAATCTCTATTTTCAACACAATTGCAAAACCAGCTTGTGTTTATGTTAAAACAAAACGGTTATTCAAACGCATCAACAATGAACCTTACAACTTCATTTGTATCATATATTACGCCGCCAGGCAAAGAAGTATTATCTAGAATTCAGGGTTTGACCGATATGGTTTCGTCAGGTAATTTAAAGGATTTTAACGAATTAGTCAGCTTATTCGTTAAACATTTTATAAAAATAAATAAATAAAGGTGAATAATCATGAAAAAAATAAGTATTTTAATAGCATTAATTTTAATTTTAGGTTTTGCAAGTCAATCTTTTGCTTCTTATCATTATAAACCTATACAATTTCCGATACTTAGTAAACATCATTACACGACTAAGTATTACACAGGGGGTTGTTTGTCAGTAAAACATAAACTTTCTTATAGTATGGCAAAAAAAATGTTGGAACATCCAAACAGAGAATATCCAATAAAATATGAGGAAATTTTGGCTTCGTATATGTATAATTATTTTTATCCTAATGGTTCCTTTTTTTGGGTAAAAAAAGCCGAAATACAAAACTTTTTTGAAAATGTTGTTCCCAATTTAAAAATAACAAATAAAGCAACTTCTTATGGATTGTCTTATACTCTAAATATGTTCTCTTATTTTATGAAACTTATAAAAGATAATAAAAAATTTCACAATTATTATGTTAAATATTCGCCATTATTTTCATTAGCAAAATTAGATGAACAAAAAATATTAGCGGCAAAAAGGGGGAAAGTGTTATTAGCAATAGCAAAAGAAAAAGAATTATTAGGCAACAATAGATATAAGGCAATTAATATTATGAATAATTATTGTTTAAGACATAATAACTGTTCAGTTGGTTATAATGATACAACCTATACTAATAATGGTATGGGATATACCATTTATACGAGCGGTTCTTTTATGCTGACTGTTCCTTTCAATGCTCCTGATGATTTTATAATTACCAAAACTCTATTTTCAACACAATTGCAAAACCAGCTTGTGTTTATGTTAAAACAAAACGGTTTTTCAAATGCTTCAACAATGAATCTCACAACTGCGTTTGTATCATATATTACAGAACCATATAAACCAAAGTTTTCTAATATAATAGAAAATGAAAAACCATTCGATAGATATGTATTAAATACAATCCAGGGACTAACCAATATGGTTGCAACAGGAAATTTAAAAGATTTTAACGAATTGGTTAATTTGTTCGTTAAACATTTTATAAAAATCAATAAATAAGGTGAATAATCATGAAAAAAATAAGTATTTTTGTAGCATTAATTTTAATTTTAGGTTTTACGGTTTCAGCCAATGCGGTCTCCGTTAACAAAATAGTCTCAAAACCTGTTTTATCTGGAGAATTAAAAGTTTTATCTTATCTAGTATTTACAAAGCATAAACATTTTTCAATGCACGATTTAAGAGAACTTTTAAGAAATTATAGGGGCAGTCCTTCTATTATGTTTTTAATCAGACAAATGAATTTTGTAAAAGGCGGAAAATACCAAAAACCAGGTGAAGGATGTATATATTATCAATATTTGTTTAAAAATAATAAAATAGTAAAACAAAAAACAGAACAGCCGATATGTAAAATTTATTTTTATAGATATCAAGGATTTTATAGTGGTCCAATAGATAATTTTATTCCAGTGTCTATGGTCTATCATGGAAGAGCTCTCGCCAATTTTGTCAAAAGATTATTAACGTTAAATAATATATATAATAATATAAATAGTCAAGGGCAACATTATGAAACGGCTTTGTATACGGCTGTAGTTAAAACAGAATATAGAACTGCTTTAGTTTTGCTAACTGATAAAAATATAAATCCAAACATAACTTGTTTATCGAGATATCCAGTTCGTTTTAAATACAAAACTTTTACTGAAGGTGATGGAACAAAATATCTTTCTGGAACAAAACAAACTTCTTCGCCAACAGCTTTGCAAGTTTTACGCCAACAAATTTTTGGTGTTTTTTCATATTTAGGTAGTATTCTTAAACGAAAGAATACAAAATATCAAAGAGAATTGCTAAATATATTAGAAAAAGATAAATAAATAAAAAGGTGCAATCATGAAAAAATTAATTTTAAGTTTAATTTTAGCGGTATTATTAATACCGATGGCTGCTCAAGCGTTTCAATATAGTATTAAAACTAGTAATAGACCTTATCCACACGTTACTTTTTTCTCCACCAATCATTATTTTGTAAAAAGTGTAGGTCTTAAAACTAATCTTTTACCTGCATTTAAAAAGTATATTATAACCGGTGGAAACAGAGCCTTACGATATAAAACTTATCAATTACTTGCTTGGATAAATTATAGAGCTTTTATGATATCTATAGCTTTAAACTACGTAAACACAGAAATAAAAAAAATTAATTATTATATTGATACACATCAAACACAAAATTTACAAAGATATAAAGAGGCTTTAAAATCTGCTTTATATCTTAAATCGCTAATTTTAGCTAGAGAAAATGTTAGTAAAAATAAGTTTAAAGCCCTTAAAATTTTAAATAATTATTGCTTAAACCATAATGATTTTGAATACCATTGTGATTATCATATAGAAAACAATTATGCAACTTATGCCTGTGGCTCTTTCATAGTGGCTGGCAATCCGATAAGTGGCGACAGTTTTATGGTCACCCAATCTCTGTTTTCGACACAACTACAAAATCAGCTTGTGTTTATGTTAAAACAAAACGGTTATTCAAATATATCTACAATGAATTTAACACCGTCGTTTATTTCATATATTACGCCGCCAGGTAAAAAAGTATTCCCAACAATTAAGGGTTTAACCGATATGGTTTCGTCAGGAAATTTAAAGGATTTTAACGAATTAGTCAGCTTATTCGTTAAACATTTTATAAAAATCAATAAATAAATAAGGTGAATAATCATGAAAAAAATTATATTAAGTTTTATCGCAATATTTTTAGTATTTAATATTTACAAAACGGCATTTGCAGCAAAACATTATACATCAATATATTATCAAGGGACGTATTCCACTATCAATAAACAAATCCATCTAGAAAATTATGTCATAAATCAATTATTTTTTACAGTTCCAAAAATAAAAATTGATTTTGCAGTAACAAAAGATTTTTTATTACCTGCTGCGTGGTGTTATTCACAAAATAATACACCCATTCAAATTATTTTTAAAGGTAAAGAATTAAACGGTTATAAAAGTTCTTTTAGTGTAACAAGTACTTTATTACCTATGTTATCTGGAGGCGTAATGTATAATATAAAAATGATTGGTTATTGTAATAATAAAGCAGAAATTAAGTTTTATATTCATTATTCATCCAAAAAAATGATTATAATACACGAAAAAATGTTATTTTCCCCTTATAAAACTTATGTGTTGGCTTTAGCCACTGATGATACTTTCGCTGCAATATCTAACAAAAAAGGTAAAACAATTGGTCTTGCTATGCCCAGGGTAAGTAAAATAAAAAAATTAAAATAACAAAAAGCCGCTTATAGCGGCTTTTTTAATATCTGCTTTAAACTAACATTAAAATAAATTAAAATAAAGTTTTTTCATTTTCTTGTGTTTTTTGTTCTGTTTTTTGTTCAGATGAGTCGGCCGGTATTGTTTCTTGCTCTTTATTTACGCTTATTTCTTGAGAAATAGGTAAAAACGCAGGTTGTTTGTTTTTCCTTATAGTTAATTTAAGTTTTGATTTCGCCATATATTTTTTATTTTTAAAATAAAACTCTAAATCTCCTAAACTTGACAAATCAATAGGCATAACAAGTCTTTCATTTCTCCGATTCGATTGAATGTTTATTCTGTCCCAATTTTCATCCATTGATAAACTTGACGAGGTCGTATAATCCTCAACCTCACTTTCGCCCATAGCTTTTGACAAATATTCCGCAGTGTTAGGTTCGATAATTCTTAATAAAAATAAAGTATTCATCGCGTTAAGTAAAGTCGTTTTAGCGTTTTGTGAATATTTTTGGTCTATTAAACCGAAATCTTGCGTTCCGGCAATTACGCTTGCTCCGGCAGACCTACCCAAAGTCAAAATGGTTAACAAAGACGGAATAGCTGATAAATTTTGAAATTCGTCGAGTATTATAAAAATTCTTCTTTCTAAATCTTGTCCTAATCCTAACAGTATATTTAATAAAAAGTCAATAAAAAACCTGGCAACCGGACTTACGATGTTTTGATATTTTTGTGAGGCGTTTAAAAAAATAAGACCTTCGCCGTTTTTTATCCAATTTTCTATCGAAAAATCACCGTCCATATTACTTAATAAATCTATTGCTCTGCTCCAAACGTGAGCTGTCGCTAAAACGCCGTCAGATTGAGGACTCGGTTTATCGCCTAAAGCAGACAAAGAATCTGTAGCTTTAACAGCTTCTAACATCGACTTAATATCTTCATATCCGCTAAAAATCTTTTTGTTTAAATCGCTATTTAATTTAAAACCAGACGCATAAGTAAAATAAATAAGCGCTCTTAAAACATTTTTTGCCGATTGTAAAAAGAATTTCTCATTTTCGGATTGAGCCGACAAATCGTTTATTAAAGAATTGCTTATAACTTCAGCGTCTGCCTTTAATAAGTTAAAATTAATGTCATTTGAAATTGTCCATTTAACGCTTCGCTGGTCTAAAGGATTTAATATAAAATCAACGCCAGGCCGATAAAATTTAGCGGTAAATTCTCCCTTTAGGTCAAGTATAACGCCTTTATCGCCTCTTTGAATTAAATTATCGACGTATTGTTCGATTAATTGCGTTTTTCCTGCGCCTGTCGCTCCGACCGCTAAAGTATGTTTAGTTTCTGTGTTTGGCGGCAGGCTCATAATACCGTCAACCGTTTTGATTTCTATTCTAGATTTCATAATTCACCCTATTCTTCTTTATTTAATTTTTTAATCAGTTCTTTCATTTCAATTATTTCAACGCCGCGGACATATTTCTTTTTGTAAAGTTTTGCTGATTTACTTTTCAAAAAAGTATATGAAAAATAAAAAAATATAACAGATATAAAAATAATCACAATTCCGGTTTCTAGTAAAACGTGCAAAAACATACTAAAAACTACGCCTAAATAGTGTAAACCTTGCCCCGTAAATATTTTATATTTAAAAGTATGAAAAACAAGATAAAATCCTTTATACACTTTTATATAAAGCTTTATAAAAATTATAATTGTGATAGCAAAAGCTCCTAAAAAACTTGACAGCGCTATCAAAAATAGAGCTCTCGTTTTCAAGTAAATTTGCGTTAAAAAGTTGTTGATATATGTGAAATAGCCTAATTGTCTTGATGGTTCCTGCATTTTATCTCACCTTTTTTCTTAAAAAATAAAAATAAATCGTTAAAAATATAAACACAAAAAAAATTGATAAAGAAAAATAACCGTAATACATTATAATTCTTAATTTTAGGTCTATTATTGCGTCTTTTATTTTGTCAAAATAAATTGATAACGTAATTAATATGCTTAGAACAAAGTATAAAATTAAAAGTTCGTAATTTTCATAAAGTATTTTTTTCATTTTGCCACCTCGCTTAAACTTGTTGCTATCGCGCTTAAAGTTTTAGCTGCTTCTTCTTTAAGTTTATCAAAATTTTGTATATTTGAATTTTTAGTTAAAGCATAAACCATAATATAGACACGACTTAAAACATCATTTATTGCCGGTTTGTCTTTACCTAATTTTTCTAATATTGCCGATTTTAAAAAGTCTGCTTTTGTTATATCGTTTTTTCCGCAATATTCCTCTATTTTCTCGTGCAGCTCATCATCTGCCATAAACCCTAACGTTTTCATTTTCTTCACCTTTAGTTTTTGAATTTTCAAATTTTTCTTTTTTTTCTTCGGTTTTATCTATATTTTTTGAATTTCCGAATATTTCCTTTTTAGTTTCTTCTCTAAGAGTCGTTTTTTCTTGTTTATTTTCAAAAGCCTTTTCTAAATCGCTTTTCCCGAGTTTACCATTTTCTAATTCTTTTTTTTCCATTGACTTTTCAGAAACGATAAGCACAAGGTTTTTTATAGCTCTTGTAATATCAACCAAAATTTTTTGTGCCGTCTTTTTTACAGCTCCGACGGAAACGACATTTAGAAAGGCTAACCCTTGAGCCTTATCGGTCGTGACGGCATAAGCATGTTCTATTTTTTGTAAAGCTGCGGCGTTACTTTTATTGTTTTTATCTAAAGATAAAATATTTTCGCCGACTTTAAAATTATAAATATTCCCTTTTTTTTCTACAAAAGTAGCAAATTGACCGTTTTTTAATTCTTTTTTCTCTTCATATACTATTTTCGCCGATTCGCCTATTAATTTGCCGTCTTTGTTTTTAAGCTCGACTCTGTTAATTATTGCGCCTAATTTTTCCGCTTTAGCAATTTCTTTATTAAACTTTTTTTCGTCTAAAATTCTGTTAAAATTTTTATCGGCTTTTAGAATTTTTTGTGTTAACAAGCTTTGGTCGCTAGCTTTAATATACTTAACAGTTTTTTCTGTGTTATTTATTAAATTGATATTTTCTGTAAATATGACTTTATCGTTTTTTTTAAGAGATATTTTGTTTTCTTCATATTTTTGAATTTTTAAAGTTTTTTCGCTATTTTCGGATAAATTTAGTCTTGATTCATTTTTACCGATAAAATAAGAAACGTTTTTTGATTCTTTATCATAATTTCTTAAATCATAAGATTGAATTAAACCGCTTTTTTTATCTTTAATAAAAACTTTATTTTTTTCTTCGTCGATTTTTACATTTTTATCAACATTTTTATACACAAAAGATTTATAATAAATAAGATTGTTTTTATCGTCTGTGCGGCTTATTTCTTTATATTCACTTTTCCTGAAACTTATAATATCGCCTTTTTCGTAGCTTTCAGACTTTAATTTATTGGTTTCTTCAATATTTTTTTTAGTTAAAGTTCCGACAAAATTATCTTTACCTTTTAGAATTCCTTGTTGCGAAAGTTCTTTTCTAATTTCGGCGTTTAATATATTTTTTTCTTCGTTAGTTCTAACCAAAATTACGGTACTTTCTTTTTTATTAAAAGACATATAAGTTTTAACCGCTTCTTTTAAAATATCATCTTCTTTTTTTACTACTTTTATATAATCTTTGAAACTTTTTACCATTTCTTGGCCGTCTATTTTGTTTTTTTCAAATTGTTCATAATATTCGTATATATGACTTTTTAAAGTTTCGTTTTTTTGTCTTCTTATATCAGAAATAACCGTTTTATTTTCAGAATTTTCTATATTATCGTTAAAAACTCTTCCCTTGCCAATTGATTGTAGTTGATTTGTGTCGCCAGTTAAAGAAGTTTTCCAATTATTAGCTCCGAAAGTATCATTTAATTTTTTGTAAAATTCTGAGTAAGTTTTTAAACCAGTCATTGACGCTTCGTCAATTATTACAAGGGCTTTTTCTCCTTGTCTGTTTTTTGTTTCAGAGGCTATAAAACTAGCCATAGTCTGACTTTTAATACCGCTCTCATTCATTAAATTTTGAGCTTGGCTGCCGTTATTTGCGAAACCTACAATAGAAAAATTAGAATTTTCAGCTAATCTTTTTGTTAATTCAAAAGCTGTAGTTTTTCCTGCTCCGGCGAATCCTTGCGTAAAATTAAACTGGTCTTTTTGGTTCATAAATTTTTCAACTGCTTCTCTTTGTTGCGGAGATAAAATAAAACCTTTTTCTTTTTCGAATTGTGCAATTATTTTATCATTTTCTTCTTTAGTTCCTACGGTAAAAGAATTACCTCTTCCGTTTGCCGCCATTTTGTAAATTTCTTCTGCTGCTTTTAAATCTTCGGTTAAAGCAAAAGTTTTGATAGTTTGACCGTTTTTTGTAGTTAAATCTCGTTCTTCAATTTTACCGTTTTTAAGATATTCGTCATAAACTTGTTTGACATTTTCGATTGTAGCATAACGGTTTTCTTTTAATACTTCCGTGAATAAAGAATTTTTGCTGCTATAGATTTCTTTTTGAGTTAAAGCCTTCATATAATTATCCAAACTTGAGACAAGTTTTGTTTTATAAAAGCTTAAGTTATTCTCTTTATTGTAAGACATTGATAGCTCGATATTAGCTTCTATAGCGTTAGTTTTTCCCTTGACTTTTTCTAATTCTTTGTCTAAATCTTCTTTTTTAAAATCAAAATCTTTATCATTTCTGGTCAATTTATTTGCCATTTGTGATATCTCGCCCTTACTAGCATTTGGATATTCTTTTTGTAATTCTATTTTCGCTTTTTCTATTTCTTGACTTCTTTTAGAAAAATAATCTCTGTCTTCCTGGCTATAGCTTTTCAAGTTAATTGCTCCTGTTTTTTTGTTCGTTTCAAGTTCGCTTGAAATATCTTTATTAATTCCTTTTTGAAGCGTATCTAAAAATGTATTTTTACCGACATTATCTAAATATTCGCGCGCTCCTTTTGTGAAAAGACCGTCAAAAGATATAGCCCTAAAATCTCCATTTTCTGTTTTAGTTTGATTAAAAAAAGCGATGTGAGCGTGAACGTTTGGATCGTTGTCTCTTGATAATGATTGAGTAAAACCATAAGCCGCAATTTGATTTTTATCGGTTATTTTATGGTCTATTATTTGGTCTCCTTTATGTTCCCTCCACGATAAAAAACCTTCGCTTATGGCCGTATCAATTATTTTGTCAACTGCTGCATTAAGAGCGTTTTGCATTGCGACTTTATTTTGTTCAGATGATAACATAAAAATTGACAAATCTTTGTCTAAAGAAAATGTAAAATCTTTTCCTGGGTCGTGTTTCCCTTGCGCCATTTCGATGATTTGTTCACCTTTTGCGTTTTGTCCGGCTTGTAATTTTTCGAATGTTTCCTTGTTCATTTCTTTGAATCCAAGTTCAGCCGCAAGACCTCCTATAAAATGTCCTTCTTCGACACTAAAAATAGGATCTTTAGCGTAATATTCGTAGTTTTGATATTGTTTTCCTGCGCTCAACATTTTATTCACCTTTTGATTCGTCTTTGATTATTTCTTTCAAAACCGTGATATCTAAAATTACTAAAAATTTCTCATCTGCGTTCAATTTGTTGTAATCTTTTTGATACAAAAAATAGCTTTCTAAGTTTTTATTTTGTAAAAAATCGAGATAACTTTCAGCACATTTTTTCGTCTTAATCGTGTCTATTTTTTTTGCCATTTTATGTTCACCTTTTAATCAATTTTTTGTTTTGTTTCTATATATAGTATACAATTAAAAAGCCTGCGACCCCTTTTATCATTTAATGTTGCGGGTTTTTTAGAAATTTTAAACGGAATTACGCGGGTTTGAGGGGTGTAAATTAGGCCTATCATAGCGCAATCATTTGCGTTTGAGGTAGTTTTTTTTAATGTTTTGCCGGAAATGATAGAAAAAAAGGCTATGATAAAGATAATGACACTTTAGTGCGTAGTGTGTGCTAAATCAATAGGCGTAAGCCTTAAATTAGTTATATTTTGTATTCATTTTTCGTTTTAATTTCGTTAAAATATTTTGTAAAATAATAAATAAAATGTTTTACATTCTATAAATGTTTTATAATTCTATAATGTTTTTATATCCTATAAATGTTTTATAATTTATAAATAATGTTTTATAATTCTTAAATGTATTTTTAATATTTAAAATATTTTATTTAACTTTTAATGTTTTATATTTCTATAATGTCTTATATTTCTTAAATGTTTTACATTCTATAATATAAATAATGTTTTATAATTCTTAATATATATAATATATATAATATATATATTATTTAAGTTTTGGCTTATAGTGTTGCTTAGCTTTGTCTTTTTTAATATACAAAACAGGTATTTGTTTTTTAGACATAAATATTTTCTTAACTGAAAATTTAATTGTTATCGTTTCACCGTTAACAAATAATAAACACAAAAAATGAAATAAGATATAAGCTATAATTAAAAATTTAACGTTTTTGAAACTAAAAAATCTTTTTAAAAAATCTATAATATTTGTTTTGTTTTCCATAATATTTTTACCTCTTAAATTA
The DNA here is from genome assembly GCA_008534395.1 of Candidatus Acidulodesulfobacterium acidiphilum. Lineage (NCBI taxonomy): Bacteria > Candidatus Acidulodesulfobacteriota > Candidatus Acidulidesulfobacterales > Candidatus Acidulidesulfobacteraceae > Candidatus Acidulidesulfobacterium > Candidatus Acidulidesulfobacterium acidiphilum. The sequence continues at coordinate 101,256 of SHMQ01000002.1, read as the reverse complement.
AATTGACCATCCGTAATAGCGAATGCCCTCGATTTCTTTCTTAAATGGCTGTCCTAGAATTGCCGAAAGCCTTCTTGTAAATTTGATAAGTGTTGCGTCTGTTTTAAAAACTTTATATATTGAAAACAATGTTGCAGAGTTTATGAAATTTTTAGAAATTTGAGTTTTTAAACTATTTATATATATTTCAATATCGAAGAATGAGTTTGTTTCGTTTTCTAAAAATTCAAAAAAATTATCGAAATCTTTTTTATAAATGTAATGAGCAAAAACATCTACAATTTCGGTAGTCGATTTTTGTATGATTTCTTTTTGTTCGTTTTGCAAAACGGAAAGCGCTAAAGCCCCATTAAATTTTATAGATAAAATAGTTGTCCAAAAATTGACAATTTCGTTTGGGATACCGGTTTCAATAATTTTTGTTAAATCTTCAAAACTATACTTTTCTGTTAATGAGTTCATACAATTTATTATTGAATATCGTCTGTCGCTCATATCGATAACAATCGGTATTGAATGATTTGAAAAGAAAATACAATTGGAAACATTTTTAATTTTTCTTGAGTTTTGAAATTTCGTCTCAATTGTCAACGTATCGTCGGCTATAACTTCTTTTAGAATTTCGTAAACTTTTGAGCCTTCTTTAAAGTCCGGTTTTATTTCATTGAAAGCTATAAAAGTTTTATTTTCTAAGAGCGAATTGAAACGGTTGAAAATTTCATTGCTCACAACAACGCAATGACTTTTCGAAAAAAACGGCGTTATTATTTTTTCAAAAAAAACGTTTTTGCCTGAGCCCTGGACGCCTTTAATGACAATAGAATTTCTTGTCTTATTTTTAGTTTGCGCGATATATGCCAGCCAGTTGATAACATATTTTTTTTCTTCGGGCTTTTGAAACAAATTGTTAATAATAACTGAAATATTCGGGCAGGTTTTGTCTAAATAATCAATAGCTGTTTCAAGTTCTAAGCCGTTAACATTTTTTTTAGCTTGTGCCTCGTCTTCAATTTCTGAGATAAAATATGTATTAATTATAAATTTTTCTATCTCGTCTTCTTTGCAGAAAATTAAAGCCTCTTGTTTCGGGTCAAAAATTATGCGGCATATAACAAATTTTGATTTCAAAACAGTTTTTAGTGATAGATTATATTTATTTTCTAAAACCGATAAAATCATATCCACATTTTCGAATCTCGAAACGGTCTTTTTATTTTTGTCATAAACTATAAATTTCTCGGTCTCAAGTTCTTTTGCGAAAAAATAGCGGTCGTCGGTTTCGAATTGATAATCTTTTAACCAATTTTCAAATTCGGCCTTTCTCTCCTTATCATCTCCGATAATAGCTATTTCATTTAAACTCTTAGCTTTATTTTTGTTAATAAATTCTTGAAATTGTTTTTTTAGTTCTTCGTTTAATTCTTCCATTTTCTCCACCCTTATAAGATAATATCTTTTAATGCAAAAATACTTTTGTCATCGTCGTCGATAATGTCTGCATATCTTAAGCCTTCCCCATTATTATTGCTTATAAAATCGTCAAAACTGACTTTATGAAAATATTTTTGAAACCATAATAATGACAACATTGCCTTTTTTAGAATATTCTCTGAACGGCTCTTTCTTATTTTTTTATCGTTAAAATTGTATTTTTCTAAGCGATATAGCAAATTTTTATATAAAAAATGCACTTCCATTTTTAAAAATTTGTCTAATTCTTGAAAATCATCACAATTATTACAATTTTTATTTTTCCCTTGCGCGGCTTTTTTTATGATATAATCAGAAATATATTTGTCGCTCAAAATTTCGTTTATATTATAACTATTAGGATATTCTTCGGCTAAAAACGGTAAATATGCCTCTCTGATTAAACTTTCTAAATCTTTTGTATTCATTTTTTACTGCGAGGACGGCGTGGAATGAAAACATAGTAAAACTATAAAACCATAAACCTTATACCTCCTAAATTAATTTTTTTGTTTTAAGCGCCAGCAAGCCGGCGGGCGCTGTATCTTGCGCTCGCTAAATACTTAAATATTTTTAAATATTTCGTTTGCTATATTTGCTAAAACCGATAAAACTCTCATCGTTAAGATTGAATCGTTAAAAACTATATCAGCAACTATTGCTATTACTACTAAAATTATCGTAATCATTTTATTCACCCCTTTTTTTTAAAATTATTAATAATAATTATTATTAATTAATGAAAATATAGTTATAAAAAATAAAATAGTCAAACTCAATACCGGTAAACTTAGTAATATCAAGGTGTTGCGGCGTTAAAAAAATATATATAGCGTTTTTTATTATTTTGCGAAAAATCGTTGACTTGTTAATAATAAGCTGGGATTAACGGTTATTTTTTTTAAAAATTGAGTTTAAAGTTTTTCTATCGTTTTTTGTGCGTAATATTCGGGGTTAGGTTTTCTGCCGGTTGCTAAAGATATCAATAATGTTTTTATGATTTCCATAGACACATTATTTATATCTAAAATTTTGGCAAAAGATAAATCTATTTCCGATAAAGATTTGCTTTTTAACCTTTTTGTCGATATATTGTAGATATCTCTGGTTGTCTGCTTTGAGTTTACTTTAAAATTCCACAACTCTCCTTTTTCGTCTGAGAAAGCCATGATATTAGATTTTATATTTTCATTATTAGGTGCTTGTATTTTTATATTGTCAATTTTAGCAAAAGAATTTATATTTACCGGTAATTTGTTAAGACTTTTAAACGGACAACATACAAAATCGTTTTTGCCTGGTTTTTTACTATAAAATCCTGGCAGTCTTAAAAGCCTTGTTATATCTTGCGTATGATCAAGTTTTAAAAAAATATTCATTCTCAACATCATCTTAGACAATATTTCAAAATTATATTCTTTGTCTAAAACCCAATATATATGATAATTTCCTTCTGAGCTTTGGGTTATCTGGTTTGGCTTGGGTAAATTAAAATCTATTAAAAATTGTTTAAATTTTAATAATATATAATTATTTTTTTTATTATCTAAATCAAGCCATAGTCTCCGCTGATTTTCGCTGTAAAAATCTTTAGTTCTTTTTGTCGGGTTTGGTAAAAGCGGATTTACTGAGCCGTGAATACTATAACCGTTATTATTGTTTTTTTCTAAAAATTCGATAAATGAATCGTCGATATCGCCTATTTTTTTAAAAATCTGAAAAGGTTTGTTATCTTTTTTTAATAAGACGAAAGCGACGGTATCGTCTTTCTTTAAAAATATTTTTTTAAAATGCTCTAATAAAATTTCTTTTGATTTTTCCATTTTTCCACCTCCGTTTATTTTTTAATGAAATATTAAAACACAAAAAAAATTAAGTCAAATAGCACTGTTTTTAAAAAGCTTGACATTATATATAATATAATGTATAATATTATCAGTCGGTCAATTTATTTTTGCGTTTTGGAACGCGGAGGTTTTATGAATGAAAGAAAAACTTTATACGGTCAAGGAGGTTGCAGAATTTTTTAAAGTATCGCCGGTAACAATTTATGATTGGGTTTACCGTAAAAAATTAAAATCTACAAAAATATGCGGTTCGATAAGGTTTCAGGAAAACGATATTTTGGTATTGTTAAAATCTTAAAAGTAATATAATATAATTTAATAAGCTTGAGTTAAGATGCTATATTGCGTCGGTTTTGCTGTTATCGGCAAAATTATTAAACAATTATTCCTTATAGTTTATTTGGAATATTCTAAACAGAAGCTTATTATTTGGGAGATTAATAATCTCCCATTTTTTTTATTTTTAACAGTGCTAAAACAGTGCTAAAAAAATCTACTAAAAAGCATAAAAATATAGAAAATAACATAAAATATAGAAACCGTAAAATAGCTTAAATACTAAATGTTGAGGTAAATATAAGGATTTTAAAAAATAGGGGGCGTTAGATTCGTAATCAGCGGGTCGTAGGTTCGATTCCTATCGCCGGCTCCATTCAAAACCGCAGTAAATAAGCACTTTTAAGGCAATTTCATTTCATAAAATTTTTTCTCTGCAGATTATGCGGAAGTATTGTTTATATTATTTATATTTTTTTTAAAATAAGACTCAATACGGCTATAATGATTCCGATAAAAGAACCGGTTATAGCGCCGTTTATTCTTATATATTGCAAGTCGTTGCCGATTTTATCTTCGATTTGGCCGACTAATTTATCTTCGTCGAGATTTTCTAAATTTTTTCTTATAAGTTTTCCTATAGCCGAATGATTGATTTTCATAACGTATATAATGTTGTTTTTTAAAAAAACATCAATTTTATCGGCGTTTTTAGATATTTCGTTTTCTATGAAAATAAAAAGATAATTAAATTTTTCTTTAAACAATTTTTTATTAACGATATATTCTTTGTTGTTTTTAAGTATTGAACCGATAAAATTTATTATTGCGTCGCGCATAATGCTTTTTAACCGGTCTTTAAAACGAACTATAATATTTAAGCCCTCCGAATTAATAAAATTTGAAAGTTTGTTTTTAACCGTTTTTTTCAGTTCGTCGTTATTTAAATAGTTTATTATGTAATCTTTTATTTTATCGGTATTTTCGTCGATAATATTTTCTACTGCATTTAAAATTTGAATCCTTGAAGTTTTGTCTATATCGTTTAATGCGCTTAAAATATAATCTTTTATATTTAATCTGACCTCGTTATTTTCGTTGTTTTTTATATCTTTAATAAAATCTATAATTTTTGTTATAATTTCGTTAGAAAGACGGTCTATGTCGATAATATTCGTTTTTTCCGCTACGAACATCAGTACGTTCTTTAAGGCGGAACTGCTTTTATATTTTTCGATTATATCGGCTATCTGTTGTTTTAAATACGGCCTGTTTTCTTCTATGTTCCGTATTGCGAAGCCGCTTAAATCGGATATAATGTAGGCGAAATTTTCATCTATTATTTTATTTCCCGCAAATTTTATAGATTTTATAATTTCATCCGAATACGCGTCCGTGATTTTTTTTGACAGGACGTCCGCATTATACGTTTTAATATAATCGTTTATATAATTAATTAAATTATCGTAAATATAATTCGAATCTTCGGACTCCAAAAATACGGCAAATTTGCTTATTATATTTTTGGATATATTGTCGTCGGACAATGTTTTGTCCAATGCTTTATCGATATTTTTATGTAAAAAATTTTTAAATTTATCCGTTTTGGCATAATTAACTGATTTTAAAATTAATTTTCTTAAAGACAGCATTAATTTATTTTTGTTTTTATCTTTTTTTATAATGTTTAGCAGGATATAGGAAAAATTTATGTCGTTTATTTCTTTTGCAAGATAATTTTTGCCGAGCCATATATCGTTGACGGTATTGCTTATCGAATTAATAATTTTTTCTTTATTGTTTTTAATGGTATTTGTGTGCGGAATATGAAGTCCGAGCGGATATTTAAATAAAGCCGTTACGGCAAACCAGTCGGCGATACCGCCTATAAGCGCCGCCGCCGAAGCCCTTTGCAGTATAAATATCCAGATATTATCGACGTGTATAAGGTAAGATGCTAAAAAAATTAAAAAAGCAAATAAAAGAAAGAGATTTGCGATAATTTTATTTTTGGCTTTTAAATCCATATTTTTAATTTTATCATTATTTTATAGTATTGATATAATTTTTTTTGCTTTTTTTACTGCTTATTTTTTGCTTGACAGTGAACGATTGTTTACTGTATTATAATATATATATTATATATCGCGATATATATGCCGTAAATAAATATAGAATATTTCAAATAATTCAATAATTCAAAATTTAAATTTCATCATTATTTAATTTAATTAATTTAATTTTTTCATATTGTTCCGCTATAAATTATAAATATGGATATAAAACTTAAGGGCAGACTTGATTCTATAAAAGGTTTTTATATAAAAAGCGGAAGGATGCCGACTTATTCCGAAATGACGGATTTATTCGGGGTGAAATCAAAAAATGCGGTTTTTAAAATAGTCGGCAAGCTTATAGAAAAAGGTTTTTTAAAAAAAGATTCAAAGGGGTATTTACTGCCGGTTTCCGGTATTTATGCGGATACGGCGGCTATGCTGATGACTAATGCATCCGCTATTTTTGCGGCGGCAGGCGCAGGCGGCGGTCTTATTAAGCTTCTTGGAAGCGTTGAAGCCGGTTTTCCCAGTCCTGCGGAAGAAGAGCTTTTAGACAGCGTTTCTATCGATAAGCTTTTGATAAAAAATCCAAATTCTTCTTTTATGCTTGAAGTTTCAGGAGATTCTATGATTAACGCCGGCATAATGCCTAAAGATTTTGTAGTAGTAGATAAATCGCTGACGCCAAAAGAAGGGGACATAGTAATAGCGCGCGTAGACGGCGACTGGACGATAAAATATCTCAGAAAAGATAACGGCAAATATATACTTGAAGCTGCAAACCCTAAATATGGGATTATAACGCCTAAACAGGAATTAACGGTTGCTGGAGTCGTAGTAGGCACTATAAGAAAATATAAATAGCGGTTAAATTATAATCGTATAACAAAAATTTTATGACCAATTTTTGCGTACATTCATGGCCGAAGGCTATCGCCCACATAGATGCCGACGCTTTTTTCGTAGCATGCGAGCGTGCGTTAAATCCGTCTTTAAACGGAAAATGCGTCGCGGTAGGAAAAGAGCGGGGCATTATAACGGCTTTAAGCTATGAAGCTAAAGCAAAAGGAGTAAAGCGCGGCATGAGGTCTTTCGAAGCTAAAAAAATATGTCCCGGGCTTATAGTTATAGAATCCGATTACGAAGCATACTCCCTTTTTTCTTTACGTATGTTTAATATAATAAAAAACTTTTCGCCGCAGGTAGAAGAGTATTCGATAGACGAGGCGTTCGTCGATTTAAGCGGATTACGAAGGGTGTTTTCCTGTTCCTACGAAGAAATTGCTAAAAAAATGCAGATTGCGGTAGAAAAAGAGTTGTCTATAACCGTTTCGATAGGCGTAAGCATAACGAAAACGCTTGCTAAAATAGCTTCTAAACTTAAAAAGCCTAAAGGGCTTGCCGTAATAGAAGGCAGGGATATACAAAATATTTTATGCAATATCAAGATTGAAGACGTCTGGGGCATAGGAAATAATACGGCGTATCTTTTGAAAAAATTCGGCATAAATTCCGCTTTAGATTTTGCTCTCAAAGACGAAAATTTTATAGGTAGGTATTTATCTAAACCTTATAAAGAAACATGGCTTGAACTTAGAGGAAATGCAGTTTTAGGAATTAACGCATCCGCTAAATCGACTTATAAAACTATAAGCAAGGCTAAGAGTTTTTATCCGCCCTCAAGCGACGAGATGTTTCTTTTTTCGGAACTTACTAAAAATTTAGAAAATGCCTGCGCTAAAGCCAGAAGATTTGACTTAGCCGCCGCAAAAATTTCTATTTTTTTAAAAACGCAGGATTTTAAAACAACCGGCGTTCAGATAAAACTTACTACGCCTTCCGCCTTCCCGCCTCTTCTTATGAATGCTTTAAAAGAAGGTTTTAAGTATATATATGAAAAAATATATCTATACAGGCAGACGGAAATAGTTTTGTACCTTACGGAAAACGTCCAGTATTCGCTTTTTGACGATATTGTTAAAATTGATAAAATAAAACGCATATACGATTCTATAGACGGTATAAATAAAAAATTAGGAAGAAATTCCGTTCATCTTGCTTCAAGCATTCCTTCTTTAAACGCAGGACATAAAATTAGATTTTCTATGCCGCTTATGGATATAAAAGTATAAATTTTAACAAATTAATTTCAAAAGCTCAGAGGTTAAATATATGTATGGGTTAGGCAGATTCCTTATATTAACCGGAATAGTATTGATAATTTTAGGTTTATTATTTATTGTTTTTCATAAACTGCCTATAGGCAAGTTTCCGGGAGATATAATAATTAAAAAAGGCAATTTTACTTTTTATTTTCCATTGGGATTAAGTATAATTGCAAGCATAATATTGACTATTATTATGTATTTAATAAGAAAATGATTACAGTCTTTATTTTACTGGTGGGCTGTGTCGGGATCGAACCGACGACCTACTGATTAAGAGTCATAAGCTTTTATTATCATTAATGCCTTGCTAAATCAATATTTTTAATGCTTTGCGGTTTTTATATTTAAAATTTTTCTTGCTTTTTTAGTCCGTAAAATGCTATATTTTACCGTATCGTATTTTTATTTTAGACACAAAAACGACCACATTATTTTACGGCTAAATATGGCAAGCATTTATAAAAGAAACGATACATACTGGTATCAAATACGTCTTAACGGATTCAGATACCGCGGTTCTACCAAAACTGACAATAAGAAACTTGCTCAGCAAATAGCAAATACAATAGAAGCCGATCTGGTCCGGAAAAAATTCAGCATGCCGGTTAAAAATAATTATACCTTTTTAACGGCATGGGAGCAATATATAAAAAACCAGAGCCATTCAAGCAAGACTACGAAAGATAAAATAAGCCTATCTAAACATTTCCTACCTATATTTAAAGACAAAAGCATTTCCGATATTACGCAGTCTAATATCAAAGACTACCAGTTGAAAAGAAAAATAGAAATTATGGCCATGCCGAAAAATATCGGCAAAAAAGAATCCGAAATAAGTTTCAGATCGGTAAATTTAGAAATAACTACCCTTCATCACTTCTTTAACTTCTGCATTGAAAAGGAACTCATCGAAAAGAATCCGGCAGGCGGCGTTAAAAAACTTAACGAGCTGTCCAGGTTAAAAACTTTATCCGATAAAGATATCTTAAAATTGATTAATGGAGCTTCCAATAAACTTACTAAAGACTTAATAACTTTCTTAATCCTTTCAGGCTGCCGGAAAGGGGAAGCCCTTAACCTCAAATGGGACGACGTGGACTTACAGAACGACGTAATAGCCATAAAGGGAACTAAGACTAAGTATGACCGCTATGTTCCGATAAGTAAGCCCTTAAAAGAGCTTTTAGGCGGTATTGAAAAACATCAGGACTGTTTATACGTATTTAACAAAAACGGGGCTAAATTAGGCGATTTTAAGAAGTCTTTCAATACCGCCTGTAAAAATGCGGGATTTAAGGATATGCACATTCACGATTTAAGGCACGTCTTCGCAAGTAAAATGGTAATGGACGGGACGTCGCTTTATATCACAGGGGAACTTCTGGGACATAGAACAACGCAGATGACGAAAAGGTATTCGCATTTAGTTCCAAGCACTTTACGCAAGGCCGTTGACGACGTGTGGAATAAGAGTAGTAAAAAAGATTAATGGTTTTATAACTAAATAAAAAGTCAAAGGCCTTAAAACGGAAATTTGAAAGGATTTTTTTATTTTAATTCATTAAAGAGAATATTATCAAGTTTTTCTATTGCATTTTCGATTTCAGGAAACATATCTTTAAAATCTTCAAGAATAAGAAAACCATGATAGTAATTCGCATGAAGTTTCTGTCCTGTTTGACGAATAGCCTTTAATAAATCCGCATCTTTTGTAGCCTTAGCAATGTTTTCTCCTGCCGTAACTAACTTATTATGGCTATATTTTGCTTCGCCTGTCCTGAGAAATACAATGGCATTAATATATGCCGCAAGAGCACCCCATAAAAACTCTCCGGTTTTTTCATATTCTCCTTTATCTAAGAATATCTTAGCATTTTCAAAAAGTTTCTCGGCTCTATGCTTATATTTCCCAATTTTTTCTATGGCTTCTGTTGTATCATCTCTTCCCATTCGATTACATCCCCGGTTTTAGCATTAATACGAACTTTATAACTATTCTTATTTAAAGTATTGGATAATATTATAATATATTCTTCATTTTCTTTTTTAATGCTGTTTATAGTTGTAAACATTAAAGGCAAACCAGCCTTTTCGGCCACTCCTTTTGCTACATCCATTGCATCTTCAGTATTTATTGGTTTTTTATCCATTTTTTTTACCCCTTATTTAATTTTTTATAACTCATTATATAATAAAATATACCACTATACGGAAAGATAATCAAGTTTAGGAAAAAGCATTTGTTTTACTATTTTCATTCTTCTTCGGGATATTTATCTAAGTTTGTCTTTTTGAGCATTGAATGTATTAAATTTATTTGATTATTTATATTAGTTATTAATGTTTCATTTCCTGATATATATATATCCATCAGTTTTTTAACTTCCCTAAATCCCCCTTGAAATTGTCCATATTCTCCAAAAAATTGATTTCTAATCGTCTTATTTTGAAAAACTTTTTGCAATGATTCTTTAAGGTCTATTTTAAGCGATTCATTGAGTTTTATATCGAAATAATCAGAAGCTAACTTCAATAAATAATCGAAATTTATATTATTAACTAAAGTTTCATTATTAGTATCTAAAAAAAAATACAACAAAGGAATACCGAGTAAAACAGCTATATGCTCAAGTTTATCATAAGCAATGCGGTTTAAACCTTTTTCGTAATTAGCGATAGCTTGCTGCGTTATTTTTAAAGATTTAGATAAATCACCTTGCGTGATTCCCTGTCCTTTTCTATATTTTTTTATATTATTTCCAATGATTTTATTGACTTCTTTTATATTCATAATTAATTAAAAAAATAAGTTGACAATTGCAGTTAAAGAAATTATTTGTCGGATAACAGAAAATTCAAAGTCAAATACCAAAAACCGCTATTATGGTATCCTTTTATAGTCTGTAAATATTTGCCGTTTTTATCAATAACAAAACTCGGCGTAGCTCTTAATCCCAATTTATACGCTTGCCTTAAATCGTTATCTACTATCTTTTGAGAGTATCTCGTATTAACGCAAGTTTCCACAGGCTTTATGTTTATATATCTTTTTAATATTTTATATATATTTCCGGTTTGTTTCCATTCGTTTTGATATTTAAAAAGGTAATACCTTACCGTCATATAATTATTTCCGGAGCAGTCGGCTATAACCGCCGCCTTATAAGCGAAAGCATGAATATTTACCAACGGGTAATCCCTAAAATCCCAATCGATATAGCCGCTTTTAATATAGTTTTTATAAATATATGGAAATACTTTTAGTTCAAATTTTCTGCAATATGGACATTCGTAATCGGAGTATTCTATTATTTTTATTTTAGCGTCAGGGTTTCCTATATTATAAGCGAATGTATTTCTTACCGTAAAAAATAAAGCTGAAATAAAGATAAGAATTAATATTTTTTTCATAATGTTTAAAAAATATCATATTAAAATTACATTGTCAATAAATTTTGTATTGACAAACATTTATTAAAGTGATATTTTTTTATTAATCCGCATTGCGGACTTTTATTTAACTTCGCTATAATGGGGGATTTTATGATTATTTCTATCGTAAATCAGAAAGGCGGCGTCGGTAAAACTACGACGGCCGTTAATCTTTCAAAATCTTTAACTTTGCCTCTTGCTTCAAAAAAAGTTCTGCTCGTAGATTTAGATCCTCAGGCAAACGCTACGCTTCATTTAACCGAAAGAGTAGAACCTGAAAAATCAATATCAGCGGTTTTAATGGAAAAGGCGTTATTAAAAGATGTCGTAATCAACGTTGACGGCATTGATTTAGTGCCTTCGAATATTTCTTTATCGGGCGTAGAGCTTGAAATTTTTATGAAAATAGGCAGGGAATATATTTTAAAGGACGCTCTTAAGGACGTAAAAGACAAATACGATTATATTTTAATCGACTGCCCGCCTTCTTTAGGTTTAATATCACTTAACGCCCTTGCCGCTTCAGACCGGATAATAGTGCCTATACTTCTTGAAAAGTTTGCCGTGGACGGCCTTTCGGATTTTTTGAATACTTTTGACAGAGTGAAATCAAAAATCAATAATAATCTCGAAATAATGGGATACTTAGCCGTGGGCTATAATAAAAGACTTTCCGTATCTAAACAAATTTATGAATCTGTTTTAAAACCTCAGCTTGGAGATAAAATGTTTAAAACGGTTATTAGAACGGATACTAAATTAAAAGAAGCTCAAGCAATGTGTAAAACGGTTTATACTTACAAAAATAATTCTAAATGCGCGGCGGACTACATCGACCTTGCCAAAGAAATTACGGGAGGCAAATATGGCAAAATTTGAACTAAAAGATCCCTTGTCTTGGCTCGGAGGAAAAGCCGAAGAAAATAAAACCGATAAAACCGAAATAGAAACTGAAAAAGTCAAAATAATATATTCGCAGCCAAGAGAAAATATAGGCGGTAGAGAGTTTGACGAACTTATGAATTCTATTAAGACCCACGGATTATTAGAACCTATAGTAGTAAAAGAAGACGGTGGCGGCAACTATAATCTTATATGCGGCGAAAGAAGGCTTGCGGCGTTTAGACAGTTAGGCTTAAAAACTATCAAAGCCAATATAAGAAACGATATAAAGGAAGAAGATATTTTTATAATTCAGATTATAGAAAATCTGCAAAGAAAAGAATTAGAACCCATAGAGCTTGCAAAGGCATATAAAAAACTTTTAGACAAAAACAAAACTATAAGGGATATAGCAAGTCTTGTCGGTAAAAGCAAAAGTCATATAAGCGATATGATTTCCCTTTTAAGCGTAGAAAACGATTTGCAAGGCAAAATAACCAAAAAAAACGTAAGAAAGGCGATAGAAGTTTCGAGAATTGACGAAGCTAAAGTTAAAAAAGAGATAATAAAAGATTTTGATGAACTGCATATTAAAGATATTCAAAATAAGAAAAATTCTTCGTTGGATAATGATAATATCACCTATTTAATAAACCGGTTTAACGAAGAACATTCATCTAAAATGTCGGTTTTATTTTTAAAAAAAATGACCAGTATAACTTTAAAAATTCCATCGGGATTAAAGACGGAAAAAATATTAAAACAAATAATTAAAATTAAGGAGGATTAAGTTATGTCTATTTTTGAAAGACTCGTAAAAGAAGAAACCGTTTCGTTAAAGAACGTTAAAATTTCAAAATCTATTTACGATTTAATAACGGAAGTTTCCAAGAAATACAAAGTAGAACAGTCGGAAATAGTTAAAACTTTAATTGAAAGTTCAAAACAGAAATTAATAGAAGACCTTAACGGGAAAAATAAAGCCGCTAAATCTAAAAAAACGGAGGAAAAATAATTTTGGATATTCTAAATAACAAAAAGCAGTCTGATAATATGCAAAAAAAATCGTTGCCGGTTTTTGCCTTAATCAAGGATATGACCAAAGAAGATGACAGTCCTGTTATAAAAATCCCTTTTCCCGATGCCCATATGATAGCTTTCGGTATAACCGGCTCCGGAAAAACCGAAAGCGTTTTATTGCCGCTTTGGATTAATAAAAAAAATATCACGGTAATAGACGGCAAGGGCGATGAAAATGCAAAAATGGTCGCAAGGATTTATAAGCCGGAAGCTAATTTTTACGATATGAAATCTAAAATAAATCTGCTTAAAGGTCTTAAAAAAGATGAAATACTCGAAATGTTAAAGAATTCGCTCTATCCTAAAGTTATATCTACGGAAGAAACGTTTTATCAAAATTTTGCGGTTCAGGCTCTGTCTTTTGCGATAGATTATATCGAAAATATTACCTTTGAAAAATTGTTTTTATCGTTATTTAGGGACGAGATGAAAAGGCTGTACGATACTTATAAAAGCTATTTATCGAAGCCTGAAGAACTAATTTTATCGGGTATAGTCAATAACTCAGATTACGCCTCTTTGATATCTAATTTTTTAAATAAACTTCAGCCGTTCGCTCTTGCTAAGAATTTAAATTATGAAGATGCGGAAAATATAGATATTAAAGCCGACAACTGGTTTTCGCTAAGAAATATCGAAACTGAAAACGCTTTCGGAAGAATGACGATAGAGTATATCAGACTTGTAAAACCGCGTCAGAGAGATTTTCTTATGACGTTTGCCATAGATGAATTTTCGGATTTAATGTTTTCTTATTTCAGTAAAATTATAAAAGAAATAAGAGGATTCGGAATCGAAATAGCTTTGCTTACTCAGTCATTTTCCGATGCCGATAGATTTGATCCGACGCTTTTAGATATCATACTAAACAACGCAAGAAATAAAATTATCTTCGCGCAGGACGGATTAAGGAACGAAGATATTTCGAGACTCTTCGGCTATAAAATCGAAGAGGTTAAATCCCGCACGATGGAGACGCACGGAACTACAATGGTGTCGTCAGGGCAGGTAAAAGACTGGCTCGTCCAGCCGTCTGCGATATCGGCTTTGAAACCGGGAAACGCTATAGGAAAAATATTGATAAGGCAGGATTTAACGAAGTGTATTATGAAGTTTCAACATATCAATATGGAGGAAGCGCTAAGGAATGTATAAAGACCACGTAGTCAAAGCTCTGTCGATTATTTTTATAATTTTTTTATGCTTTTTCCTTCCCTTTTTGTTTCTTAAATTGTTCTACGGACGCTATTTTACGTTTGTGTTCGGGGATATGTTTTCAAAAGTTTTTACGTTTGTCAAATACGGATATTACGGCTATATTTATGTATCTCCGACTAAACATTCAAGCGCTCTGCTCGGAATTTATTTCTATATAGTTTTATTTCTTTTTCTATCTACGCTTGCCATTCTTCTTATTAGATTTTTTTTAAAAGAGGACGAAAAAAATATAAAAGATTACTGCATAAAAAGCGATAAAAAAAACAAGTTTTCGCTCGACGTTTTAGACGACAAAAAACGTTTAGGTGAATAAGGAGGAGTAATGTCAATCACCCCGCCCTTTCGGACGGGGTTTGAACCGTAAGGTTCAAGAGTAATTGGTTGTCTAGGCTAAGTATCGGAGACATAACCGATACTACGTTATTTGCGTGATGATACCCTGACGTAATGCCCAAGCGTCAAGCTCTATCGAGGCTCTGTAAACAAAGAGGAAACTCTTAGTCAACCTCATTTAACAAAGCGCTTATAACATTGCCGATGGGCAATAACTTCCAAAAGGAAGACTTACAGTAACTTTTTAGAGGTAAGAAATGGTAAAAGTAATTAGCAAGAACGGAAAACAGCTTATGCCGACCAAAAGATACGGCAAGGTAAGGCGTATGCTAAAAGAAGGCAAGGCGGTAATAATATCGAAAAAGCCGTTTACTATCCGGTTATTGTTCGATACTCCCGAAATTGTCCAGCACGCAACCGTAGGCGTTGACCCCGGCGATACTACCGGATACGCAGTAGCGTTGGATAACGGTAAAATAGTAGAAAAAGGCGAAATCAGGTTAAGAACCGACGTTAAATCTTTACTTGCGGCAAGAAAAGTATTGAGACGTAGTAGAAGAAACAGAAATACCCGTTACCGCAAGGCAAGATTTTTAAACCGCTGCAATAAAAAAGCAGGACGGTTACCGTCGAGCATAGAACAAAAAGCAAGGCATATAGTTAATAAAATTAACGAACTCGTAAGCTATTATCCCGATTATACGTTAAAAATAGAAATTAATAAATTCGATATGCAAAAACTTATTAATCCCGACATATCCGGCGTTGAATATCAGCAGGGCTCTTTATACGGCTATGAAAACGCCAAGCAGTTTTTACTCGTAAGAGAAAGCGGCAAATGCCAGCTTTGTCATAAAGGTTACAAAGAAAATGACGGCTGGCATATTCACCATATAATACCGAGAGCGGACGGCGGGACTAATAAACCCGATAATCTTGCGTTATTACATAAAAGCTGTCATATAAAAGGACATAAGACAGGAGCTTTATCAAAACTCAAAAAAGCAAAGCAGTTTATATCCGCCGCAATGTATAACGCCGTAAGATATAAACTTATGGACGAATTTAAGGCTATTTATGGAGATAAGGTTGCATTTACCTACGGCTATCTTACTTCTATAAACAGGCGCAGTCTTGAATTAGAAAAAGAGCATTATAACGACGCCATAGCTATTACAGGCATAACGGAAGTAAAAGATAACGTTATTCTTATAACTGTTATTAAGCAGGCAAGAAAAAAGAAACGTTCCCTGCACGAAGCTACGGCGAGGAAAGGCAGAAAAGAGCCTAACGTCCATTCGGTCAGGAACGCTAAAAATACCAAAGAAATTACCGTAAACGGCAGGAAGTTTGCATTATGGGATAAAGTTAAGGTATGCGGTAAAAAGGGATATATTTCGGGATTTACCGGAAACGCCTGCTACGTTCAGGATATTAACGGTGACTATATAAAAGCGGACGGCAAATCCTATAAGCAGGTTGCCGCAGATAAAATAGAGCATATAAGGAGGAATAACAATTGGATAACGGAAAGAATACTGGCGTAAAAGATAAAGAAACTATTACCGCCTGTTATCCTCGCCCTAACAGACGGGGACTTCTCGGCGGGGGAGTTAAATATAAGCCTGTCAATATTCAAAATTTTGAAAAATTTTCACCGCTTCAAACTGCAATCTGAGCAATGACTTTTGGAGTAAAAATTTAGATTATATTTAATTATTTTTTTTATAAAAAAACAGCTAAATTATGACGATAGATTTTTCAAAAATTAAAGATTCATTAAGCAAAAAAAGAATAGAATTACAAAATAACGATAAACTTTTATTGCGATTTATAGCAGACAATAAATATATTGACGACGTAACCGCCAAAATTTTATTGAATAAAAAAAGTGACAGAGCTTTTTGGGACAGAATTAAAAAACTAATCTCTTACAATTATATTCGTAAAACAAGAATCACGATAAATTCCCCTGATTGGAATGCAAAACCTGAACTACTGACGGCATTTAGTCTTGATACTCAAGGTTGTAAATTATTCGGCAAAGAAAAAATAAAAACAGTAGGCGTTCAGGGCGAACATCTTAAACATAATTTATACATCCGAAGGGTAGCCGCCATAGTAGAAAGATTTAGGATAGATGAAAACGGTAACAAAAACGAACTCCTAAATTATGAAACGGAATCGGTTTTGGACGACTATAACGACGAAAGAATTTACATAGACAAAAAGAATAAATATAAAATCCGTCCCGATATTCTTATTCGAAATTTAAACTTATTAATAGAAATAGAACTTAACATAAAACCAGACCACAAGCATTACGGTAAGCGTCTTTTTTGGTCGCAATATCTTAAGGAATACGATAAGACGGTATGGCTTGTGCCAAGTCAAAAAGATAAAGAAAGATTAATAAAAATATTTATGAATTACGCCGGCGAGTCGTTTAAATACGATTCGGTTTTAGACAAAAAAATGATTTTTTCGGATGCGGCAGATAAAAATTTAGTCGTAGTTTTAGACGATTTTTTTTCTAATCCCGAAACTTTTTTGAAACTATGGACTGGACTGAATTAAGGTTGTTTTTATCATTTTTCACGCCGGAAATTAATTTTATCCGGCGTTTTTTTTGCGTAAAATCGATTTTAATCCCGCCTATTTTTAACCTGATAGTAAACGTCCTGAACGAAAAAAACAAGCCTTAAAATTAAAATTTGAAAGCCGTTTTTTAATTCAAAAATCATCTAAAAGTTAAAAACTTTTTGACGGAATTAACTTAAATTTTAGATTGTTTTTTATTTTTTTTTATAAAAAAGCAGAATGATTATCGTTAAATTTTTTTTAATTTTTAAGTTTAAAATTGCAAATCTTTGTTTTTAAAATGACAAAATTTCAATTCATTTTTATGAAAAAAATAACGCTCTTAAAACTGTTTTTAAGGTCGTATTTTTTTATCTAATAAGAAATTATTCAGAGATAAAATCGTCGCCTTTAAATGCAAAATACGGTCGATTTTTAACCATAAAAAAACATAAAAAAATGCACCTACCCCCCGTAGTTACCCCCCACTCAAATATATACGGTAATTTGCCATAGTTAAGTATTCAATTTTATTAAGTAATTTTGAATTTGAAAAACACCGACAAAGTTGTATAGTGTGTTGTATATTTTTTTTTATTTTTTATCGCTGCGGCTCATAAAAAATATTGCAGAAGATTTAAGTTGTAGTTTGTTGTGTTCTGCAATATTTTTTACTCAAGTTGAGTAAAACCATCTAAGAGAGCCGCAGCAAAAACATAAAAAATAAAAAAAAATATACGAGGTTCGTGCCTACCGGTTTCACCTTAAAGTGAAGCGGTGAAACCTTCGGCTTTTAAAATAAAACAAAAAAGCGTGTTTTATTTTAAAAGCCGATACGGCTACGAACCTCTTTGCACGCATTCGCGGCGATTTAAGTTGAAAGAAATCGCCGCGAATGCTACACCGTGCGGATATTGACTTTCGTTTTTATTTTTTGCATTTATCTTATTTTATTTTTATCGTTTTTATAGTTGCAACAGTGGAAAGTCAATATCTCGCACTGAAGCCACACGTGAGACACCCCCCTCACCCCCTCGCTATTCGCAAGGGGGAGTAGTTGAGAGTTTTTATTTTGCCATTAAAGCAAGACTTCGTCTTGGGCAAAATAAAAACTGATGCTGTTCCGTTTCACTTCGGATTGCCTTTTTGTTTTTGAATTTTATCGTCTTTTTTTACGTAATTCAATTTAGCACTTTTATTTTTTTATCAACAAGGCAATCCTGCCGTTCCACTCCACAGCGAAAGCCTTACACTCCTATTCAGCTTTTCGTAGAAGAATTTCTTACATCGTTTTTTTGCTTTCGTTTCCACTTGCGAACCAAACAACGATGTTGTGTTTTTGAAATCTAATTCGTAGTGAACGGTATAAATAATTTTCCTTTTTCGTCTCCGAATAAACGGATAATTTTTTTTCGTTTCCTTTTTCCTTTATTTCCCTTTTTCCTTTCCCTTCTTTTCCTTTCCATTTTTTTCCTTTCCCTTCGTTCCTCGTTCGCCTTGGGGCTCTCTCGGAACATCTTCGTCGTTCCGATTCCCGCTTTGATAGTTTCTTTTAACTTTTATTCTTAACCGCCTTTTCGTTTCAAAATTGTAACGGCTTGCGCCGCTTATTTTTCTTACACAAGAAAGACGGCGGGGTGGACGTCTTCGTTTGAGCTTTTTTTATTTTAAAAGTCTTTTCGTCTTTATAATGCTTTAGTGGAATACCCCGCCTGTCTTTCTTGAACCCTGCACGTGCTTCACTGCTAATACCTGACTGTTTATCTATCTATACGCATACCGTATGCTTATCCGGCTATACGTATTTATATTATCTTATCTGCTATACGGCATCTTTATAGTTTTAGCCCATTGCTTCGCAACGGGCGCCCGATTCTTTTTTATATCGTGCCGTATAGCAGAGTATCGGTAACTTAACCTGAGCGCATTTTTCGGACTTAATTTAAGTTAATCCAGCTTTTTCTTTGGACAGGCTTTTAAGATTAACGTTCTTAAATCGATTTAGTGGGGCGCTGCGTCGCTCGCTCCTTGCGCCCGTCCCTTAGGCAAAAATTTTACAGTCGGTTTTTAACGGAAAATTCGACAACGATAAAACTGTTATCGAATTTTCCTAAACCGCCTGACGGAGAATTGCGACAGGTTTGCTCACAGGCTTCGGCGGATAGTTTTTTAACTTGGATAAGTTATCCCATAACGTCCGTCCTGTGACCAAACCTATCGAATTCTCCTTGAAATTTTTTTGCGGACGGCGACGGTTCGGGACAAACCTATTCCGAAAACGGACGCAAAATAATTTTTTGTATGGGGCTGTCCTCTGGGGCGTTTTTAATTGTGATTTTGCGCCCGTTTTCTCCCTTATGTCCCGAACCCGCAAGCGAGGAATAACTACTTATTAAGTAAAGTAAAAGCGAACTCTCTTCGAAACTTCGTTTCATTAAGACAGCGACGATCCCGCTGCGTTCATAATACCGGCATAAGACTTATTAGTTTTTACTTGGAAAAACAACGATGTTGTAGGATTTAAAAGAGTTTTAGTTCGGCTTCGCTTTGCTTGCCTCACTAAAACAGAAGCACTTGTAGTATTTGTGGTATGAATATTTTTCTTTTATTTTTTAGATTTTTTTGCTTTTTTTATCGCCCCAGATTTGCTACGTAAAATTTATCCTGCGGACTTCGCTTCGCTACGCTTTTTGCTTAAGCAAGTCGTGCCAAAATATTTTTTTATTTGAGTAGAAAAAAAATATTTTAAATTTTTCAGTTCGTTTTTATATCTTGCATTCAAACAATAGATTGACATTACTTTATCTCTAACGACGCAGAGAAAAATTTAAAATATTTTGTTTTCTAATCTCTTCAAATTTTGGCACGCCTTGCAAAGCAAAAAGTAAATTTTACTCCGCAAATGTCTCCGACGGTAAAAGGGCGATAAAAAAAGCAAAAAAAATTTAAAAAAAAATTATTAAAAGTTAAAAAAAATTTAAATCGGAGGTAGTGAAAATGGATAGGTTAATCGGAATAAGTTTAATGGCTTTAGATTTTAGTTTGGTAGTTTTTAACCTTTATCAGTTAGCACATTTAATTTAATTAACTTTAAAAGCCTGCATAGGCAGGCAAAGGAGAAAACAAAATGAGAATGAATGAGGAAAGCTTAAAAATTGCAACAAAAATTTTATACAAAGTAAAGGATTGGGAGGCGTTGACGTTCTACCATTCCTTATATTTATACGTGAAAAAAGGAGGAAAAAAAGCTGAATTAATATATGGCAATCGTAAATCTTTCATTGGGGGCTATTATCTACCAGACGAGATAAAACACACTGTAAAGTTATATAAAAGGATATTTCACAATAAATAAATTTTAAATAACGGCGGGGCTAACAACCCCGCCATAAATAGAGGAGAAGAAAAAATGAAAAGCGAAATAATTGAAACATTTGTTAATATGGCAATCGAAGAAATGAACGAAGAAGTAATAAATAGAGATTTGCTTATGGATAGACATATTAAAGCATATCTTATTGAAAAGATAATGCAGAAGGCAACAAACTATCCGCAATTTTTAAACATCGAATTTAAAGACCAGAAAGACTTCGACCGCTTTAATAGAAATTTAAAAGGCGAAATATACCGCCTGTTTCTTACCTTAACAAGAGCCGCAAAAGTTTACATTCCCGGCAAAAAAAATAAATTAGAAAGAAAACTTGAAAAAGCGATAATAAGCTACCTTGATTTGAAAAATTGTTTTACTGCTTCTTTAAATACCGTAATATCTCAGGACGGAAAAGCAACAGAGCTTATAGATTTAATCCCAGCGAAAAAATGGGAAACCTACAATGAAAGCGCCGGAATGTTCGACGAGGACGAAATCGAAGAAGACGAAATAAAAATAAAAGCAAAATATCAAAAAAGACAGCCGGAGCAGGCAACGAAAAACTTACAAACCGCTTTTGCATTTTAATTTTAACATTAATTTTAAAAGCCCCTCGAAAGAGGGGCAGGGGGTAATTATGAAATATTTTTTTTATAACACGCAGACGGATTTAAAAAACGCAATACATTTTTTAGCCTGTCAGGAATTTTCTACAGCGGTCGAATTTATCGAAGACGCACAAAAAAGGATTGAAAAAATCCTTAAAGAAGGGTTCTTGTATGACGCTAAAGAAATTTTATCAAAAGAAAAAATAATTAAGAAGTATCCTTCCATTGAAAGCAAATTAATAAAAGCCATTGCGGAATCGGATAAATATTGCGGCAATAACGGAGAAATCATAAACAGAGCGGAAGAAGAAGATTTTTACGTTCAGCGGGGTTTCGATATTGACACGGGCGAAATAAAAAAGATAAAAATATCTTGCAGTCCTGTTTTGGGAGAAGACCCTTTGGAAATAGATTTATAAAATAAACAACCTTTACAACTATAACGGGCGGGGCTAACAACCCCGCCATGGGGGCAATTATGAAAGCTATAACGAAAGAATATATAGAGCAGGGCATAAGCATAACGTTCTTTATGATTTTATTAACAGCATTATTTTTTATTTAATTTTAAAAAGGAGATATTTATCATGGATACGATAGAAAAGGAAGTTTTAAAAATAGCAATTAGCAAGTCGGGTAAAGAATTTTATAACTTTTTAAACATTTTATTAAAAAAAATAAACAACAACAGATTAAAAGCAGTTATCGCAATAAAAAAAGAAGAGATAAAAAATGCAAAACGGGAACAGCAAGCGGCGATTATAAATTTAGAATTAAAAAGAACCCTCAAGGAATATTTAAGAAGAAATGAAGTTAAAGAGTATATAAGGTTATGCGGTCATAATACTTACATTGAAATTTGATTTAACTTCGCTATAAATATATAAGGAGAAAGTCAGGGCGGCAGCGTCAGCGGGTCGCTCCCCTGACCGACGGTTTAACAGACCGGATAACCTGACTTTTTCCGATTTTAAAATAATTTAGAAAATAAAATAAAAAAACTCCGGCGGCGCCGGCCGCCTTCGGCGGCAATTTTAATCCGTTAATCCTTTATATTACAGAAATACCCTTTATCGTTATTCCACATTTTTAAGTTTGTCTGGGCGCCGCAGATTCGCCGTCCCGCAGGAACCGTCCGTCCGGTCAGGAGAGCTGCCTGAAACTATTCCGTTTTTATATTGTTTTTTCTTGGAAAAGAAAACCGCTACGGCAAAATAGTGCGCCGACATATCCGCAAGCTCCACGTCGGCGGTTTATTAGGCAAAAATTTCACAGGCGGTTTTTAACGGAAAATTCGACAACGATAAAACTGTTATCGAATTTTCCTAAACCGCCTGACGGAGAATTGCGACAGAAAATATAAACAGGCTAAAGCCTGCAAGCCCTTCGGGTTTAATTTTCTATCGAATTCCCCTTGAAATTTTTTATAACGGCGGGGCGGGGGATTTGCCTGTTTCCGAAACGCCCCGAAACGATTCTGTCCGGTTTGTCCTTCGAAGCGTTTTTAAGTTGAGGTTTCGGGGCGTTTCTCCCTTTTAATCCCCCGCTAAAGTTGAAAAAAGATTATTAAATATAATAAAGGCGATCCCCTGCCCTTAAAATTATTCGGATTTCAGCATCGCGGTTTTTAAAGGACTTTAAATTCCGAAAGAAAAAATTATATAAAAAGCACCTTTTTAGAACCTCTTAAAAAAACTTATTAATACAAAACCTACGCCCGAAGCTAAAAACGCCTCTACGGTCAAATGAGGACGTTTTTAAAGGCATTATAAAAAACGTTGTTAAGGAAAAAGATAAATATAAAAAATGTTAAATAAAAAGATTTATCGTAGTCGGGAAATAAACCCTCGCAACTTCGCTATTTATATATAAGGAACAGTAAAGAGGATACGAAAATGGAAAAGATAAAAGAAGAAAAAAGTCAGAATTTAAATTTTGAATATTGCCCAGAATGCGGAGCTAAACTTTATCACGCAGAGGGTTGCTTAACCTGCTTTTGCTGCGGATTTAGCTTATGCAATGCTTAAAATAACTCGTTATTAAGATATCAAAATAGACAGTAAAAAGACAAACAACTTAGTTCTTGCAACGGTTATGCTGTTTCGGCATAACAAGTTAATCAGGTTTAGCTTTATCAGGTTTCCGCTCTGGCGGCGACGATTCGCAAGGTAAAGCTACAGGAAAAAAAAGATAGTGGGGAATACGCTTTACCTCTGCGAACTCTTCGCCGCCCCCGCTTACTTTTAGTGTCTATTAATGCAACGGCGGGATATTAAAATCCCGCCAAAGGAGGATTTGAAAATGTATAGGGTTTTTGAAATTCCGAAAAAAAACGGAGGAACGAGGCATATCGAAGCTCCAGACCCCATAACGAAAAAGAGGCAGGAAGATTATTTGAAATACTTATATAAAGCCTATCCTGCCAGCCCTTATACGCACGGATTTACGCCGAACAAAAGCATAGTTTCAAACGCAAAACCGCACGTAAATAAAAGATTCGTTTATTCAATAGATATAAAAGATTTTTTTCCTTCTATTACGCTTGAAAAAGCTAAATCGATTATAAAAGCAAAGCTTAAATGGGGTCTTTGTTTTTATGATTTTAAAGACGGAAAAGGCAAGAGACTTCCGCAGGGAGCGCCGACGAGCCCCTATATAGCAAATTTATATTTAAAAAAATTCGATTATAAAACCGCCAAAAAATTAGCTGGGTTTAATATAGCATATACGAGATATGCAGACGATTTAACTTTTTCGGGAAACGACTATGACCTTATGGAAAAAGCCTTATCTTTTATAGTTAAGCAGTTAAATAAATACGGTATGGAAATAAATTACGAAAAAGTAAAGAAAATGCCGTCTTGGAAAAGGCAATATGTTTGCGGTCTTGTCGTTAATCAAAAAGTCGGATTAACAAAAGAAATGAAAAAGAAAATCAGGGCGGAAAAACATCAAGGCAAGGTTGTTTTTTTGCAAAATTACGGGAAAATGGTTAAAAGTAAGGCGGGGATTTTTGGTTAATTTAACTTCGCTAAATATATAGGAAGTTAAAAAGTTCGCATTGCGGACAAATAAAAGGGAGTTTTAAAAATGCTAAACGATTTTTTTATAGACACGTTAAATACCGCAAAGGAAAAAACAAGGATATTGCTAAAACATAATAAAGAAAATAATTACAGAACGAAAATGTTTTTACCTGCCGGTTTGGACAGGTGGGATTTAAAAAATTTAAAAAGATATTACGGAAGCTTTACAGGTCAAACGATAACGGACGAAGAGATAATAAAAAACAGGCTTACCGACGACGGAAAGTTTACAAGGTTTATAGTCAAAAAAGCAAAAGAAAAGGGATACGACTATACCGCCGACTTTGAATTATATGCATCGGGAGCTTATGACAGAAAAACGGATTTTATTATATCTACAAATCCTGCGGATATGTTAAGTCCTTCGGATTTCGCAACATTTAAGTCTTGTTTTGCCGATGGCGGTTGTTATTCGCACGGCGTCCCTAAATGGGCATTAATGCCCGGAACGGCGATTTTATTTTCGCAGGAAAAAGGCAGAAAGACGAGCAGGGCTTGGCTATATTTCTATGAAAAAGACGGCAAAAAAGGTTTTTTAATGTTTAAAAATTACGGCTCTCAATTTGACGGGGAAACGATGAGGCAGGAAATAGCTAAATTAATAGGTATAGAAAAATACAAGATTAAAGAATATAACGGGGCGGGTGCTATGCACGGCACTTATTTAGACCCTTTTATAGCGGTTAAAGACAGCGAGGTAGAAGATTTTAAAAGCCTAATGATAAAAGAAGTTTTTTACAATGAATTAGAAAATCAGGAATACATTTGTCCGATTTGCGGACAAGCTGAACATAAAAGACATTCAAGGATAGCCTGCTGCGGTTCTATTAAAGAGGCTTTAGCAGATTATAAAAGGAGCATATAAATGATAAAAAAATTTCTAACGGCAAGCAAAGAGGAAATATTTTATAACTTTAAAAAGGTTTTTAAAAACGGGATTTATAAGAAAACATATTTTTATTTAGAAGGAAGTAATACGGACGTTCTTTTCAATGCGCACGTCGATACGGTTAAAAGAGATAATGAATTTAATATAAAGCGATATGGCGATTTTATTTACAACAGAAACGGTATTTTGGGAGCCGACGACAGGGCGGGCGTCTGGATAGCCTATAGCCTCGCGAAAGCGGGGGCTTCTATATTAATAACAGACTTCGAGGAAACCACAAAGGCGGGAGTAAATGCTTTTTGTATGGATTTTAACGACATAAAGCATAAGCTTTTTGTCGGGCTTGACCGTCGGGGATTTAGGGAATTTGTTAATTACGGTTATGGGAGCGAAGATATAAACCGTATTTTCAAAAAGCTTGGATATAAAGAAAATATCGGCAGTTATTCTGACGTTTTAACGCTTTCGTCAAGATTTTCAAGATTTAACGTTAATCTTTCGGCGGGGTTCTATAACGAGCATACCGCCCACGAGTATTTGAGTTTATCGAGTATGCATTTTACCTTAAAAAAATGTTTAAGGCTTATAAATTTTCAAATTCCGGATATAAAAATAAATGAATATTTAACGGACGATTTAGATTTTCCTTTTGCCGCCGACTTTCCTGAATTGACGAGGGAAGATTTATTACAATACAGGAAGTATTTATTTAATGAAGAAGAATATTAAATACGCAATGCGGACAAAAAAGAAAAATGAATAACTTCGCTATAAAAATATAGGCAGTAAA
This sequence comes from Candidatus Acidulodesulfobacterium acidiphilum, assembly GCA_008534395.1. Taxonomy (NCBI): domain Bacteria; phylum Candidatus Acidulodesulfobacteriota; order Candidatus Acidulidesulfobacterales; family Candidatus Acidulidesulfobacteraceae; genus Candidatus Acidulidesulfobacterium; species Candidatus Acidulidesulfobacterium acidiphilum. Next base: position 75,170 of record SHMQ01000002.1, on the reverse strand, counting down.
TAAAAAAACAACTTAGAGAATTAATAGCTATGCTGATTCGGCATAGCGAGACAATGAGGTTAGATACGGATATGTCGTTCCTAAAGCTCCGCAGGCGGAGCTTATTATGGAACTTAAGTGCCTATGCGGGCGGGATAGTTTAAAGCTAAACCGCCTTATAAAAAAAACTTAAATCAAATAAAAAAAATAAATAAGATGAGGTGTAAAAATGGGGGTAGGAGCGCACAGGATAATAAAGCTTGAATACGAATATTCTTTTTCGATAGGGGAGCTGTTAAGGTATATCGATATAGATATGCTTAATTCTAATGCTGCCGGTATAATCGAGATATCTTTAGAGAAATTAAAAAAAGCATTAAAAGATGAATATATCAGGGAAGAAACAAAAAAAGTAATAAAAGAAGATATGGAAATTGCCAAAAAACAGGGAGACGATTATATTTCTTATTACTGTTTTTAAAGGTTTTAACTTCGCTATTTATATATAAATAAATAATTTAAAAAAAGGGGGGGTGGATATAAATGGGATACGAAGATTTAGTAAAAAAATATAAAGAAATGGAAAAAGAATTAGAAAATTTAGGCGAAGATATAAGAAAAGAATTTGTAGATTATTTAAGGAAAAACAAACCTGAAGCAATAAAAGAACTTGAAGATTATTTTAAGATAAAAATTAATGATATTTGTTTTGTTGTGTATGAAGACGAATGTTGGAACAGAGCCGAAATGGTTCTTATAAAAACCGATAACGAAGAAACAATGATAAGAGTAGAACTAAATACAAGCGATTATTGGGAACACGATGAACTTGCTTTAAGGGAAAAGGATTTTAGCGACGATACGGTTTTTTATACTATAAACAATTTACAGTCATTGTGTCCGTATGTCAAAGAAGAATATGTTTAATTTTAACGAAAATTGCTTTGCTGATAAAAATTAATTCTTTTTATCAGCAAAGCAAAATAACTTAAAAAATGGTGAAAAAATGCTAATTTTTAATAGAGATAAGTCGGTTCTTGACGGAATATTTTGCGATAGAGATATCATAAGGGAAGATTATATCACTCCGCCAAATTATAAGGATTCCGTTTTGAACGATTTTTTTTATTCAAAACTTTTAGATTTTGTGAAAGAAAATTCTTATTATATTTCATTGCCAAGCGTTAACGATATAAGTAAAGAAACAACTTATTTTTTTAGAAACGATAAATTAACAGAGCAGTATTTATTTCTTGACGAAGCCGTTAAGGGTTTCTTTAATAACGAACCGTCCGATTATGCCGAATACTGCATATTAAAGCAATACAAGAATGATTGCGATAAGTGGTAATTATTAATCTCGATAGCGGAACTTCGCTATATAGATAAGATAAAAAGGGGATAAAACATGCCATTTATTAATTATTCGTTTAAAGAACGAAGCTCAAGGAAAATTATATTTTATTTCAGCACATTTTCAAAAGGCGCAGGTATTCAAATCGATTTTGAAGAAAATAAGATTTTAGTAATTGGCAGGGATAGACGGGGATATTTCAAGTATATCGTGGATAATACGGGCGACCGCATGGTTTATACGGACGATGAGAGAATCGGCAATAGGGATTTTAAAGAGATAGTCAAGAAATATAATATTACATTAAAAAAATAATTTCCGCCGTGCGGACAAGCAAATAAATACAATTAAAAACAAGAGGGCAGATTATGAAAAAAGACGATAAGGCAATTATAGTTATAATCGCAAATAATGAATTCAGAAGCGTAGAAGTTTTTAATAAGGACTCAAGGAAAATTATCGACGAGGGCGGCGGCGATTATGACGGCATGGATATAGACGAATACATCGAGTATAGAACGGATGATTACGCTTTTTCTAACGAGGCGTTTTCTTATGTTATTCTTGAAAAAGAAGAGATAAAAAACATTGTGTCAATGATTGATTTAGATTGAACGTATGCGGCAACTTCGCTAAAGATATATAAAATAAATAATTAAAAAGGGGGTATCGCAAAATGGGATACGAAAGCACATTTGATTATAGTTTTAGTTTGGATGTCAAAATTAAAGACATCGAGGAGTTAAACGAAAAAATTGCAAAACTGGACAGTGGCATGGGTGAAGCTAAGATTCTCAATTTAGTTCGTAAGGATTCAACTGAATATTATGAAATAGAGATGGACGACTATTATGGAAAGTTTTACGACAGCGAAGATTTTGCGGAGTTGCTGTCGAAACACATCGTCAAAGGAAGCGCCGATTTGATTTGGACAGGCGAAGACGGGGGTATAGAGGCGATAAGGGTTTACCCGGATAAAACGGAAGACCTTGAATGTGTCTATGTTCCCGAGTATATGGCAGATGAAGTAAGGGAATACATTAATTCCCTTTGTAAAAACGGATAACTTCGCTATGTATTAAAGAGCGGGGGTAAACGGATTAGTCCTCTTGCAATCCCCCCGCTCTTTAATATAACATTTAAGGCCCTTCGGGGCGAGGAGATTCAAATGAAAATTCCAGTGAAAACCATAGAAGAAATTATAATTGACTTAGATTATTTTTATGAAAGATTAGAAAAGTTAGAAATAAGAATCCAAAAATTAGAAGAAAAAGAGCGCAACAGCGAGATTAAAGAAAAACAAAATTAAAACTGAAAGGAGATAAAAGATGTTATTAATAGAAACCGAAAAATGCAAAAAATGCCAGTTATTTGAGGAGGGCGATGAATTAGCTAAATGCAACGACGAAACCATTAACGATTTAGAGCCGGGCGGAGTATTTAATTACAACTACGAAGATATCGCAAACTGCAAATGCGAATGCCGGTTTTTCAAGGAAAACGAATAACTTCGCTAAAATAAATAAAGAAAATAACAAATAAAACGGAGATTATTATGTTTGAGGTGTTAACCTATTCTTTGGCAGACGGATGGTCTAATACATGGACAACGGAAGATGAATCCGGAAACGAAATTCCTGAATACTTCGATACGGCGGAAGAAGCCGAACAGGCGATAAAAGAAGAAATAGAGGACACGGAATATGCTATAAAACAGGGTTATATATTGCCCGAATCAAGATTGACGAGAGACGACTTTGAAATAATGGAAACAACAAGACCAAAAATAACGGCGGAGGGATTATGACAACCAATGAAATACTTTACGATTTCATCGAAGATTTAAACAAATCGGTAAAAATCGGGGAAAACGAATTTACGGAGGAATTTGAATCAAAAGAATTTACGGCAAAAGATGGCGAAACTGGAGAAACCATAAAAACGAAAGTAACCGTTTTAGAAGACGAGTTTATAGACTATGACGACAAACCTTTATATTCGTATAGTTTTGGACTTGCCGGTATATGCTTAGACGAGATAGACGGATATAATTTCAACGACGCCGAGGCCGCAGACGCGATTAAAGATTACATGAATAAGATAAGAGGTTATATTGAAAGCCAGAAAAGAGAAACAGAACGGCGGGCGGACGATTTAAATGTTTTTTTGGGAAGGTTAGATAAGAATAAATACGGGACGATATAACTTCGCTATAGATATAAAGGGGGTGAACAAAATGAGATACCAAGTATATCAAAAAGCCGAAAACGGGAATTTTATTTTATTAGGCAGGGCGGTTGAAAACATCGAGGACGATGAGGTATATTTTGCATACGAAAACGGAGAAGCAAAAGCTTTCGAGACGAGGGAGTTTTACGATATTTTCGGTAAGCCGTTTTTCGTGCTTGTAAATGCCGAAAAACAAGCGGCTTATATATAATAACTTGTAAAATTTAAGCGAGGCGTAAAATGACAAATAAAGATTTTATTGAAAAATTAATTAACGACATAAAAGATGACTCGTTTTATGTTTATTATAAACCTTTATCTTCAAGTTATCACGGAGCAATATATTTAAAAAAAGAAGATGGTCGCCATTATTACAAAGAGATTCCTAAAGACTATCCCGCTTCGGAATGGTTTGCAATTTTAGATATAAAGAAATTTTTATACTCCGAACCTATTTTATTTTTAAGAAAAGGGCACTTAATTTAAAAAATAACTTGTCCGTTTGCCGGACAAATTAAAAAAGAGGATTTTAAAATGGACTTGAACGAAGAATATAAAGATTTATTTGTGCCGCAGTGGTACGACAAGAGCAACTTCGAGGATATATTGGATAAAACGCTAACAGATAAGCAGTTTCAAAAAATTAAAGATTATCTTATAAACAACGCTGGGGATTATATAGCGGAATCAATATCGGAGAGGATAAGAGAAGAATTAAACGAAATAATAACAGTATATCCTGAAATTTTAAAATAACTTCGCTATATAAATAATCGAAAGAGAGGTTATGCAATGGTCAAAAAAGCTTTTTTCTTTACATTTGTTACTTTAATAGTTTTATTTTTAGGTTTTTACGCAGGTTATGCGCAAAGCGGACAAGCCAAAAAAACTATTAAAAAAAGAAATGTTGTCCGCACTGTCCGCAAAGCGGACTTAAAAGAGGTTATTGAATCTCAATCTCTTAAAGATATAAACAGCAGGGTTTGCAGATACAATAAATATCTATGCGGTCCGGGCAAAGTTTTATTAGAAAGCAAATCGGTTAAAAAAGACTTTAAAAAACTTTATATAGCTATTCTATTAACCGAATCCGATAATTTTAAATTTAATAGGGGGATTTATAATAAATACGATTACGGCTACCCTCAGATAAATATAAAGTTCTGGACGCTTTCAAAAATGCAAAAAATGGGATATAAAATAACTTCTTATAGTGAACTCTTGTCAAGGCCTGTTTTAGCGATAAAAATCGGCGAGGCTATATTTTGGCATAATTTTATAGAAACTTGGCAAAACAATAATTATCCGTCTCTTTTAGATTATGCGACGGGATATCACAATATAGCCTGTATTAGCAAAGTTTATTTTAACAGGCTCAATAGAAATTATCTGGATTTAAAGGTAAAAAAAATAAGAAAAAAAATACTTGCAATGAGCTTCAAAACGTATGATAATGTCAATTAATGTATTGACAAATATTTATTAAAACGTTATAAACTTCGCTCTTAAGTTAAGAGGTAAAAAAAATGGTTAAGAAAGTTTGTATAAGCGGTCCGGCGGCAGCCGGAAAAACGCATTGCATAGAAAATTACCTTGAGGAAAGAATACAGAATTTAACGGTTTTAAGCGAGTCGTCGAGAAAGGTTGCAGAGATGTATCCCGATATGCCTACCGAAAATATTAGTAGATTCAGGGAAAAAATTTGCGAGTTTCAGAGACAAAGAGAAAACGTTACAGAAAATCTCGTTGGCGACGGCATTATAGTTTGCGATAGGGGAGTTTTTGATAATTTAGCTTTTCTTTTATTGCAGGATAAAAACCAGTTTCATAAAGAATTTACAATACTTCTTAACGCCTACAAAAATAAATCAATAAGACCTTACGATTATATTTTTTATTTCGATATAGATTTGCTCGGCGGCATAACTTCGTTATTAAAAAAATCACTCGAAGATCCCTTAAGAAAAGCCACCATTAACACAGATAATTACGCTAAACATATCATAGAATTTCGGAATGCTTTTATAGAAGTTACGAGTTATTTTCGGAACATAAAAGTCATTCCGGTAGTGGCAAAACCGGATGAGGAAGGATTTGATGAAAGAAATTTATTAGTAAAAGATTATATTTCTCATAATATTGCTTTAACCGTCCGCTTGTCGGACAAACTTCGCTATATATTTAAGGGGTGAAATTTATGAGTAAAGTCATAGTATTTGATACGGAAACCACGGGGATTACCGAGCCGGTTTTAATAGAAGCCGCCGGTATTATTATTAACGGCAGTCCTTTTGACAAACAGACGGAAACCTTGAATAATCGTTATAATCCGGGCAAGCCTATTTCGTTTGGAGCTATGGCCACTCATAATATATTGGATTGCGATTTAGAGAACTGCCCGCCGGCGACTGAGTTTAGGCTTCCAGAAAATACAGCATATCTCGTCGGCCATAATATAGATTTCGATTGGGAAGTTATAGGCAAGCCGGAAGTTAAATTGATAGACACTTTGCCTATGGCAAGAAAACTGTGGCCGGATTTCGATTCGCATAATCTTGGAGCTTTGAGTTATGCGCTGTGCGATGAGTTTGCAAGGCCTAAAATTAGAGAAAAATTAATCAGCAGGCATAGCGCTTTAACGGACGTGGAACTTTGCCTTGAATTATTGAGATTTATATTAAAAGAAAAAACAGGGTTAAAGTCGTGGGGCGATATCTGGATATTTTCGGAAGAAGCCAGGATTCCGGATATTATGCCTTTTGGAAAATACAAGGGAACGGCGATTAAAGATTTGCCTGAAGATTATAAAGATTGGCTTTTAAAGCAGTCTGACATAGATAAATATCTTAAAATCGCTTTGCGGACAAATTAACTTCGCTATATAGATAAGGAGGAAAAATGGAAGCAATAGATATAGACAAAATATGTATTGCCTTATTAAACAAACGGGTGAATCGTTTAAAAGAAAACATCGAGTATTTAAACGAAGACGGCAGTCTTGATGTTTACACTCATGTAGAGGCTATTTTAAATGATACAAAAGATAGCCCAACGGAGAAATTGCAGTTTTTTTACGACAAATTGTTTGGGTTTTACGGCAGGAAAAAACCGGCGGGAATACAGGGATTTAAAAAAGCGGCTTAGATAAATATTCGCGTATTTAAAAAAAAATAAATTAATTTTTAATAGGAGAAAAATTATGCAGAACCAATTAATGGAAAAAAAACAAGATACTTTTGCGGTCGTAAGAGATTTATTAGAAAAATCAAAAAACGAAATCGCGAAAGCGTTACCAAAGAGCATAACGCCCGAAAGAGTCGCAAGGATCGCTTTGACCACTCTTAGGAAAAATCCGGGTTTGTTAGAATGCGACCCGAACAGCTTTTTGGGAGCAGTTATGCAGGCATCGCAGTTAGGCTTTGAACTTGATGATAACTTGGGACTTGCTTATTTAGTCCCATTTTTTAATAACAAAGCAAGAAGAAAAGAGGTGCAACTTATCATAGGTTATCGCGGACTTATAGAACTTGCCCGCAGGTCAGGCAAGCTGAGAAATATAAGCGCAAGAATGGTTTACGAAAACGAACCATTTAGTATTGAATACGGGCTGATGGAGGACATTAAACATACGCCGTTGCCGCCGTCGAAAAGGGGTTCTAATATAAAAGGCGTTTACGCGGTAGCAACAATGAATGACAACTCAAAGATTTTTGATTTTTTGTGGGCAGAGGAACTCGATGAGGTTAAAAAATCTTCTAAGGCGGGGGACAGTAAAACTTCTCCGTGGGCAACTCACGAAGAAGAGATGATGAAGAAGACTGTTATTAGGAGAATGATGAAATATTTATCTCTTTCTCCCGAAATAACAAAGGCCACTGTTATTGACGAATACGGCGAATCCGGAATTAATACCAAAGATATGTTTATAAGTTCGGAAACCGGCAATAAAACTCTTGGAATGACGGAACCGAAAGCAATAACAAACGATAAAAAAGTAGCTCAATTATCAGATTATAAAACAGAAACTGCAAATAACGAAGTCGATAACAAAGGGACTACGCAGGAAGCGTCAGACTTACCAAAAGAATCGGAATCAGATACTTTTACGTCCGAAGACAACGGTTATGACGACATTCCGTGGGATTACGAAGAAACTTCCGCAATGCAGACAACAGAACCAAAAGCGGCGCCGGCAGTTGCTCAAAATTCCGCAACTAATAAAAAAGACAACAACAATATTGAATACATAACAGACAAGCAATTGGCTTTTGTTAATCAGTTATGTAAGCAAAAAGGCATTTATGAAGAACAGATGCCTGAGTTTACCGAAAGCGTATTTGGAGAACCTATAAATTTAATAGAACTCACAAAAAAACAAGCCAAGATTTTAATAGATTACTTGAAGTCCGTGGTTTAAACGGGGGGGGGTATATGATAAGACCTGATTTTAACGAAGAAAAACACGAATACAGTTACGGCGGCAAGCAGTTGCCGTCCGTAACGACGGTTATAAAAGAAGTTTTAAATATTACATATCCAGAGTATGCAATTTATCATGCTACACGGGGAACATACGTCCACAAGGCTATAGAATTATGGTTTAAAGGCGTGTTGGATTTTAAAACTATAGACGAAGCCGTAAAGCCATATCTCGATTCCTTTATAAAGTTTCAGGAAAAGGCAAAAATAGAACCCGTCATATTAGAAGAGCGCTTTGCGGACAAAAATATCAGCTTTGCCGGCACGGTCGATATAGTCGGGAAAGTAAAAGGTAAAACGTATCTCTTCGACATAAAAACGGGACTAAAACAAGACAGCTATAACGTCCAAATGGCCGGCTATAAAAAACTTCTTAATGACAATGATATTGATATAGACGGCATATACATTTTGGATTTAAAGCCCGTGGGATGTAAAGCTATAAAAGTCGAATCAATAGAAAAATATTGGGGGCTTTTCGAGGGGATGTTAAGGGTTTACTGGTATAGACTAAATAAAACTATTATTTGATTTTAGGGGGGGGATACATGCCCGTTTCAAATAAAACCAAAAACAAAAGATATTATTTAGCTCACAGGGCTGAATTGTTGGAGAAAAGCAGAAAGAAAATTGATGCGAGTAGAAAATTGCCATACAAGGAAAGATGGACTACGCACCGCGCAAACGACAATTTCGGCGATGCGGAAAAACCGGCGCCGAGAGAAAAGATGTTTACTTGGATAGAAGAAATTAACAGAAAAGAAGAAAACGTAAATCGGACAAACTAACTTCGCTATGTAAGCATGAAAACTATATTACAACAAATCGAAAAATATAAAATAGGGATAGAGTCCAAGTATCCCTATTTAAAAAGTTTAAACAACGAACAGCTTTCGTCCGTTTTGCAAACCGAAGGTCAGGTTCTTGTTTTTGCCGGAGCCGGTTCGGGCAAGACGAGAGTTATAACCTACAGAGCTTTGCATTTAATTAAAAAAGGCCTCGCCGAACCTAACAGGATTTTAGGGGTAACGTTTACCAATAAAGCGGCGGGCGAAATGAGAGAAAGGATAAAAAAAGCCCTTGGAACGGATAAAAACGGCTTGCCGGAGTTTTCGACGTTTCATTCATTCTGTCTTAAGATTTTAAGATTACACGCTCATTTAATCGGTTATAAAGAGTCTTTTATAGTTTTAGACGAAGGCGATTCGGAAAAGCTTATAAAGGGCGCAATAGTTGATTCGAATATAGACGAAGAGGTTTATACGATAAGTAAGGCTAAAGAATTTATATCGAAGCATAAAAGCGAATATATTGACAGCGAAGAGATATTAACGGACGAAAGCGGTCTGGTTCAAAAAAATCTTGTAAGCATTTACAAAAAATACAATGAAAAATTGAAAGAGTTAAACGCTATGGATTTCGACGATTTACTATTTAACGTTGTTTTACTCTTTGAAAAAAAGCCTTTTGTTTTGGATTTCTATAAGGATTTTTATAAATATATCATGGTCGACGAATTTCAGGATACCAATTATATTCAGGATAAATTTATAAAAATGCTTGCCGGAAAACATAAAAATATATGCGTAGTCGGAGACGACGACCAGTCGATTTACGGTTTTAGAGGAGCTTTGGTAGATAACATTTTGAAATTTAAAAACAGCTTTAAGGATTGCAAAGAAATACATCTCGGAAAAAACTACAGGTCCCACGAAACTATCTTAAATGCCGCCTCTAACGTCATAAAGATAAATCAAAAAAGGGCTGATAAAGAAATAAGGGCGATTAAAAAAGGCGGAAAGCCCGTTAAGGTTTATAAGTTTGAAACGGATGAACAGGAAGCGGGGTATATTGCAAGAGAAATTAAATTATTGACGCGGTCCGGATATTCATATAAAGATATGGCTATTTTATATAGGATAAATTCCTTATCGAGAGGTATCGAGGCAGGACTATTAAATAACGATATCGATTATCAGATTTACGGCGGACTAAAGTTTTACCAGAGAAAAGAAATTAAAGATATTTTGTCTTTTGTTAGATTTGCCGTTAATCCTTTTGACTTTTTGAGTTTTAAAAGAAGCGTTCAATGCATTCCGACCGGAGCCGGAGAGGTTGCGATAGAAAAGATAAAACGCATTGCGGACGAAAGCGATACGGATATTTTAACGGCTTTTCACAAGGGATTATTAGACGAGATAAAAGGATTAAAAGTAAAACAAGGCGACCTTTTTGAAACCAAACGCACGGCGGACAAGTCGAAATTATTAAATTATTTTCAGTTGATTTTAAAAATAAAAGAAACGGCCGGGACGGCAAAAGCAGACGAGATTATAGAAACTGTTTTCAAAGAATCCGGATACGAAAATTTATTAATAGAAAAAGCGGAAAAAGACGAATTGCAAAACAACAGAATTGACAATATCAAAGAGCTTATAAAAGCGGCGTCTAATTATTTAAATATTCAAGAATTTTTAGACGCAAGCGCAATGGACGCCGAGATAGGGATAGAAAAAGAAGAAACCGATAAAGTAACTCTCGCCACGATACATGCGGCAAAAGGGCTTGAATTTGCGGTCGTATTCATGGTCGGTATGGAAGAAAATATTTTTCCGCATGCAAAGTCGTTAGGGGACGGATTATCAGTAGAGGAAGAAAGAAGGCTCTGTTACGTCGGGATAACAAGAGCAAAGGAATTATTGTATATGACGTGCGCGGAGAACAGAAAAACCGAAAAGGGATACAAACATAACGATATATCAAGATTTGTTAAAGAAATAGATTTAAGAAATAACAATTAATTTTATTGTCCGCAAAACGGACGGCATAACTTCGCTATGTAGATAAGAAAGAAAAAAAGAGGTGATTTCAAAGTGGATATATTAATAATATTTAAAGATAATTTAATAGAAATATTCAGATATGAAGATACTAAAAAAATATTAAGTTTGCCTATCGTTAAATGCACAGAAAACACATGTATTGCTAAATGGACTTTTTCAAATTTAGCTATTATCAAGAAGTTTTTTTCGGATTCGTCCGGCAGGTTATTTGACTGCTATAAATGGACTTTTAAAGAGAATAATCTTTGTTTAATAAAAATTAACAATTAAATAATTTTAAAAAAAAGGAGGTTTTATGTTCAAAGAAGATAAGCTAATAGTTACTAAAGATGCTGTTTTATCTAAAATGAAATTCGAAGTTAAAAACCAGAGTGATCTGCAATTAGCAAAACAAAATTTAAAAAAAACAGGGGCGTTCAAAAAGATATTTCAAAATTTGTTCGACGAACCTGTTAAAAAAGCCTATGAGTCTTACAAAAGTATTCGTGATCGACGCAATGTAATTGTAGCAAGTATTGAGGAGAAAGAATCCGTTTTGAAGCAAAACATAATCGAATATCTCGACGAAAACGATTTGAAAGACGGAGATTTCGTTCGCACGGAGGGCGTAGATTTTCAGATAGATATGGCGGATTTTATTGAGGGTATAAAGAACGGCAACACGCCGGAAAGCCTTATTGCTGTAAATGAGGCTGAACTTAAAAAACAGATTAAAGCAATGGGGGACTTATTGGATATCCCCGGCGTTGTAGTCAAAAAAAATAAATTTATTAGATTGAAAAGTGAGGGTTTTAAAGCGTTAAGCTAATTGTCCGCAAAACGGACAAACTTAGTTATTTTTAAAAATTTAAAAATATAATAATATTTAATTTAAGGAGGAAATCATGGGAAGTTTAAACAAAGTAATGCTTATAGGTAATTTAGGGAAAGATCCGGAATTAAGATACACGCCGGATGGTCTGGCAATTTTAAAATTTTCGATGGCCACGACTGAGTATTTTAATGATAAATCAGGCAATAAAACGGAAAAGGCGATTTGGCATAATATAGTGCTTTTTGATAAGTTAGCAAGCACTATGGCAAATTATCTTAGTAAGGGCAAGCAGGTTTTTGTAGAAGGCAGGATTAACAACCGCTCTTATGACGACGCTGAGGGCAATAAGAAATACATCTCTGAAATAATAGCAAATAATATTGTTTTGATAGGCAGAAAAGAAGATTCGCAGGGCGGACAAGACGATTATTATGATGAAAAACCGCCTCAGGCGCAAACACAAAGACAAATGTCAGGAACAGCACAGAGGACGCAAGGCGGACAAAAATATCAAGCGCCGCCGCCAAGCACTGGCGATGAGGACGACATCCCTTTTGATAATAGCCCTGTTTAAAGAAAAAGCAGGGCTACCCCGTCCGTAAGGACGGGGATTGTTAGTAATAAAAAAAAATAATTTTGTCCGGTTGTCGGACAAGTCTAAAGGAGGTTATTATGAATTTCGGCGGTTCTGAAATGATTAGATCTATAGTAGATGGTCTTGCAGTTGCAATAATTGTAGGTACTATACTTTTTATAATTGCTCATTTAAAAGGTGATGACGGCGTTAAATATGAAGCCGGCAAAATGTTTGGAATGGTTATGTGGGCTGGAATGGTGGTTATTTTGTTTAGCGTTTTCGCTGCAATTTTCTTAGCCGATCCGACATTATTTAATGTTCTTTTTAATATAAAGCGTTAGTTATGGTAAATAAAAAAAACGGCTATAATAGGAGGCAAATAAAATGATAGTATTCGATAATCAGAAAATATTTAAAAATTCAAATTTTGCGGAGTTTTTCATATATTTTCTCGATTATTTCAGTGGAGAAACATTTACCATAGTTTTCCTTATATTTGTGATTGGTTTTACTATTATTTTTCTTGGATTTGTGGCTTATCAAATAAAATTAATGTAACCTTAACATAGGATGTAAAATGTTAAAAAAAATTAAAAAGCTTTTAAATATTAAAGATGTGCCAAAAATAGAAGTCATTAAGACATATGAAGACGTCAATTTATTTTTAGATGGATATAAACATTATTTCTCAAAAACTTCGTTTGGGAATGGCGCATATTGGTTTTTTACTTTTTGTAATGACAGGTCACGAGAAAGAAAAATAAGAAAAGTATGGCATAAATATATTGTTATAGAGGAAATAGCAACAGGTTTAATAGACGAAAAAGTTGAGCCGAATATTAGGGCTTATATTTGGGTTAATAGAGACGATATTAACAAAGCGCTTTTGCTCCAAAAGGAAAGAAACGAGTACGAAGAAAGAAAATTGCAGAGGCAAAGAGAGCTTGAAAATCAAATTAAAAAAAACGGCTTATAGTTTTTTTACCAAAAAAAGCAGTTATTAGGAGGTTTTATGGTAGTTTTTAACGCTAAAAACTTTTTTACCGCGATATTGCGTTTAGTTTTTAAGATAGCATTATACTTTTCTGCCATCATTCTTTTTTATTTGGCGGGCAGGTTGGTTTTTGTGTTGTTTTTATATCGCAATATAAATAACTTATTGCGTTTGTCAAGTAATATCGGCATGGATTTTGCCTATATTGTTATTGGTGTATTGATTATTTTTGATGTAATAATGTTGGTAGTGTTAATACTTGCAACGTTTTATGCTTTATTGCAATATTTATATAACAAAGGAGCTTTTAGTTTTACGGAAAAAGGCAAGGAGTCTTTTATCGAAAAAAAGTTAAAAGGTTCTATAGATTGGAAGAAAGATAAATAAAACTAAATTTCTATAGTTATATAATTTTATTTATTGGAGGTTTTATGGTTTCTTTAAATATTGAAAATTTGCGTAAGTTAATTAATAAATTATTTATATTTACTTTACGTTCTATATTAATTTATCTTATCTTATTTGGAATAGGATATACAGTTAGAAATATTCATGTTTTTAGCCATTTTCATGCTTCGCTACATTCATATTTCAATACACCGTTATTAGGGGCTACATTACTTATAGCATTACTTATATTTGGACTCCTATCATATATAATTGCCATGATTATTTTATCTTTAATAGTAAACTTTTTATGGAAAAGAAATATTATAGAATTTACAGATAATAATAAAAAATATGGTTTTTTTGAAAAAATATTAAGGTATGCTTGGCGTCCTTTTGATTAGAATACGAGTCAATCACCCCGCCCTTTCGGACGGGGCTTGAGTCGTGAGGCACAAGGGCAACTGGTTGATTAGGGGGCATTAATTATGAAAAAAATGCAGAAGTTATTAACAAGACGGATAACCGACACACCTACGGATACTTCTTTAGTCCGTAGCAACTGTGGTTTGTCGTTAAACAAAGAGGAAACTCTTAGTGCGGCAGGCTTAAAAACGGTTAATAACAATCCCGAAGAGAACCTACTCTCCGGCAGGAGAGGACGAAACCCGCGGGTATTCGTCTTAAACATGCGCGGTAAGCCTTTAATGCCGACAACGGCAGGCAAAGCAAGAAAACTTTTAAGAAAAGGATTAGCCAAAGTAATTATGAGAACTCCCTTTACGATTCAGCTTACTTATGCGACGGGAGAAACAAAGCAACCTGTATCCTTAGGCGTCGATACCGGATACAAGCACATCGGATTATCGGCGGTATCAAGTGCTAAAGAACTTTTTCGCTCCGAAGTAGAGTTAAGAACGGATATACCGAAGCTGTTATCCGAAAAAAGGCAATACCGCAGGACTCGGAGAAACCGCCTCTGGTATCGTAAGGCTCGTTTCTTAAACAGAGTTAAGAGCAAGAAAGCCGGCTGGCTCGCTCCGTCGGTAGAACACAGGCTTAACGAGCATATCAAAGCGGTAGAATTTATTAAGTCTATTTTACCGGTTATGGAGATTACCGTCGAAGCCGCCGCTTTCGATATTCAAAAAATTAAGGATCCGGATATATCCGGCGTTGAATATCAGAATGGAGAACAAGCGGGATTTTGGAATGTCAGGGAATACGTCTTATACCGTGATAACCATATATGCCAAGCTTGCAACGGCAAGAGTAAAGATAAAATACTTAACGTTCACCACGTTACTCCGAGAGCTGACGGCGGGACGGATAGACCGGATAACCTGATAACATTATGCGAAAGTTGTCATAAGGCTTATCACAAGGGCAAGCTCGAACTTAAAATCAAGAAGCATAAGACCTTTAAGGCGGAAACTATTATGTCTATCCTGCGGTGGAAAATAGTTAATAAGTTAAAAGAACTTGGCTATACCGTCAGTATTACTTACGGCTACCTTACCAAGTCCGCAAGGATAGCCCTGAAACTCGAAAAGAGCCACGCTAACGACGCCTTTTGCATAGCCGGCGGGAGCGGGCAAGAAAGGACGGACGTTATTAACGGTTCTTTTACCCGCAGGCAGAATAGATGCACGCAGCTTAACCGCAAGGGCTTTAAACCGTCTATCAGGAAAGTAAGGTATAAACTGCAACCGAACGACTTGGTAAGATTTAACGGTAAAGCCTTTCTCGTTAAAGGTATGCAGAATTTAGGTAAGTATATCAAACTTGCGGGTTTAAAAAAGCCCGTTAAAACAGAATTAGTCAATTTAATTAAATACGGCAAGGGGTTGCAATTTATTCCCGCCTTGTAAAGACGGGGTCTTATTGCTGATTTTAGATAAAACTAAATAATGGAGGTTTTAGATGTTTAAAAATTTTGACAGATTCTGGAGTAAGAAGAGAAAGATAGTTTTTAATCCCGGAGATATGACAAACCGTTCCGTATTAGGTCCTGCAATGGAAATAGACAATAAGGCGGATGCCGAGAGATATTTCAATGATTATGTCGATTGGATGATGTCGAAATATAAAATACCGTCTCGCGAGGATGCCGAAGATTGTGCTGTCGCTAACTTAAAAGGTTATTCGATGTTTTACGACGAAAAAATTTTTAAGCGCATGAATCGTGTATTTGGGAAATGTTTTAATGGATATTATGATAGATATGCAGGATAATAGCGGGGGATTTATGATTATTAATTATTCTAAAATTTTGAAAGATAGTTTAAAATTTTTTTTAAAAACTATTATTTTTGCCATTTTATTAACGCCGTATTTATTGATTACTTTTGCGATTGGCAAGATTTTTTTCTTTTTTCTTAGATATATTGCTCCTCATGTTGTGCATTTGCATTATGTAAACAATGGAATTTTATTAATGTCAGAAATAATCATTATGATATTTGTCGGAGCAATAGCAGAGTTTGTGATATTGCCTATACTTATCGCTTTATTATCGCTTATATTGTTTGCAATAGAATATCTATTGTCAGAGTTGCTATACTTTCTCGATGACAGAGAATATATAGTTCTTAACTGTGAAAATCCGTCAGGAATTGAAAATATCTTGTGTTTGATAGAAGAACGAAAGTTAATTAATAATATATACGATTTTATTGTAGAAAATTTTACGAAACTTTTTCGATTAATAAATAAAGCTAAAGAGTCGTTGGTTAGGTTGTAGAAAGATTAACTTCGCTATATATGTAGTAAAGATTTTTATATAACTAAATATGGAGAATAAAAAATGCAGACATTTTACGGTATTCCAAAAGAAAGTATCGAGTCGGAAGCGCATAATCAAATAAAAAATATCGAAAGTTTAGACTGTTTAAAATCGTTTGCTATAATGCCAGACGTTCATGCCGGTTACGATATGCCTATCGGCGGGGTTGCTTTGCTGGATAATCAAATATCGCCGTCATTCGTCGGTTACGATATAGGCTGCGGCGTATCTAATATAAATACTAAGGTCTTATTAGATAAGACAGATAAAGATTATGATGAGTTTAGGGATTACGTATTTAACGAAATATATAAACAAATTCCCGTAGGATTTAATTCTCTGTCCAAGCCGGCATGCTATATTAAACAGGAGTTTACGTCCGTATCCGGCGATAAGCAATTAACTAAAACGGTAAGGAATAAGATAAACATGCAATATGCGACATTGGGCGGAGGTAACCATTTTATCGAAATAGGCATTAATGATAAAAACGAAATAGGAATAACCGTCCACTCCGGGTCCAGAAACGCAGGGCATACCGTCGCCGAATTTTATATGAAAAAAGGGCGGATGTTCGATATAAATTCAGAATTAGGACAGGCATACTTAGAGGATATGAACTACTGCCTTGAGTTTGCCTTGGAGAATAGAAAGAAAATAATGCAGATAGTATTAAATATATTAAAACTCGATATCAGCGTTTTTATGTATGATTTTATTAATAAAAATCATAATCATGCTGTTATTACGCAGGACGGCATATTGCATCGCAAAGGAGCGATATCCGCCGAAAAAGACGAAATGGGGATAATCCCCGGAAATATGAGAGACGGGGTTTATATAGTCAAAGGACTCGGCAATAACGACTATCTTAATTCCGCATCTCACGGAGCAGGCAGGGTTATGAGCAGAGGTAAGGCTAAAAAGACGATAGATATAAATGATTTTAAATCCGTAATGAGCGGAATTTTTGCTAAAGTAGATAGAGAAACGCTTGACGAATCGCCATTCGCTTATAAAAATTTGGAAGATGTTATAAATGCGCAGAATGGCAAAAATATAGAAGTAGTAGATAAATTTATACCCATAATTAACATCAAAGGATGAGGACAGACTGAAACATGCCTAAAATTAATTTTACAAAAAAGCTGGAGGTATAAATGGCACCAATATACGGCGTAGCAATTCTAATATTTGGAGTTCTATTAATAGAATATATTCCAAAAATATATCGTCATATAAATAAAAAGAGAAATTCGTTTTCAGGTAAAATCGAAACGTTTAAAGACGTAAACGATTTTATAATTAATGAAGACATTATATCCTTTCAGGATAAAGATAACGATGGCAATATATATAAATACGTGATAGTAAATACTAAAACATATACTAAAATATACGATGTTAGTGATAGATATGGTTATAAAATAATAGATATAATCACAGGGGTATATAAAACGTATATAGGAGACAATTATTGGTTTAATATGCACAATAGAATAAATATTCCCACAAGAGCATTCGTATGGCAACATAAAGATGTTATTAATGAGCAGTTAGAAAAAGAAAGAGAATTAAAAGAAAAAGATAGAAAAGAAAAAGAAAAAATTTTAAAATTAAAACAGTTGGATAAAAATATAAAAAATTTAAATTAATTTTTCGGTATCTCAAAAAGCAAGTTAGCTATAATAATATGAAAGATAGAGACAATAAATTTTACGTATATAGATTTCGGTTATATCCTAACGCCGAGCAGGTAGCTTATCTCGACGAGCAGATGAGCTATAACCGGTTCGTATATAATTTCTTTCTTGAAAGAGCTACGCATTTATATAAAACTCATAATATTAAATTTAACTACTATGAATTTAAAAAAATATTGCCTTTGCTTAAAAAAGGCTTTTCTTTTCTTAAAGAAGCTAACTCCCAATCCTTGCAAGCAAGCCTTAAGGATTTGGACGATGCCTTTCAGAAATTCTTTAAGAAACAGGCAGGTTATCCCAATTTCAAAAAGAAAGGCGTATATAGCAGTATCGTAATACCGCAAAGCTTTGAGATAAAGGACAGTTTTATCAATATACCGAAACTCAAAACCGCTATAAAGGTTAAATTTCATAGGAAAGTTTACGAAGCGGTAAAGTCTATTAGTATTTCTAAAACTACGTCCGGCAAGTATTACGTCAATATGCTGGTAGAAAAGTTTGCTTTTACTCCGTATATACCTAAAAAAGTGGTAGGTATATCAACAGGCATAGACTTAGGCTTAAAAGATTTTGCCATTATAACTACAGGCACAAGCTTTGATAATAAAGAGAGTTTTAAGATACCTAACCCGAAATATTTGCTTAAGTCCCAAAAACGCCTTATTAAGCTTTCAAGACAACTTGATAGAAAGGTTCATAAACGCAGTAAACAGGATAAGACTACTCCGTCAAAGAATTATATTAAATTTAAAAATAAACTTTCAAAATTGCACGAACATATATTTAATCAGCGCAACGATTTTTTGCATAAATTGTCTTCAAGAACGGTAAACGATAGCCAAGTTATCGTTCTCGAGGACTTAAATATCAAAGGAATGGTTAAGAACGGTAATTTATCGAAGCCTATATCCGACGTATCGTGGAGTAAATTTAACGATATGCTTGAATATAAAGCGTCTTGGTACGGCAGACAGGTATTTAAGGTTAACAGGTTTTATCCGTCGTCTAAAACTTGTTCTACTCCGGACTGCGGATATATCCATAAAGACCTTAAGTTATCCGAAAGGTTCTGGATATGCCCGCAATGCGGAGCCGTCCACGACAGAGATGTAAATGCAAGTATTAACCTTTTCCTTGAAGGATTAACAATCTTAAAAAATACGCCGGGAACGGCGGAATTAACGCCTCTGGAGTATGCTCTTACGGGTATTCAGAGTATCGGATATAGTAACCATACGATGAGGCAGGAAGCCTATCAATTTATTGATAGGTAGTTCACAATTCTTAGAGGGGATAAATAATATGCAGAACAAAACAATCGAAAACAGTTTTTTAGCATCGTTAAGGAATGATATGAAAATAGGTTTTGTATCGTTATTAGAATATGTAAAGCTGTTGGTTATAGCTATATTTTTGTCATACCTCGTCGGATTCATTTTGCTTTTTCTTTACGCGACGGAATACGGAGCGCCATTTCCGGTGGACAACAATCTATTAACCGATTTTGCTAAATTGTTTTTGATACTATTCGGCATAGGCGTTATGTTTTCCGTCGGTCCGGAAAATTTATTCAAATTTATTTTAAGTTTGATAGCCGGAATAACCGTAATTATTATGCTTTTAGGTCTCTTTGCGAAATGGCGCTATTCGCCGCAAAGATACATATTAAATCTGTATAATAAAGGCGGAAAAACGGTTTCGTATAGAATTAAAAAGGATTGCAGCGGAATTAATTTGCCCGATAAAGCGTTCTTAATTTATAAAGGCAATTATATGGATTATTTCAAGGTGAACAGTAAGATTGTCGGGATAAATAAAAATTGTATAAATTAATAATTTTGTCCGACAACCGGACATGATAAAACTATAAATCTTATGGATAAAAATTCCTTAATCGATAAAATAACATATTCTATTAAATCCCAGCTATCAGAAAACGGGCTTTTATATAACAAAATTTTCGTTTTCATTGCGGACAAATTCTATAACGGCATAAGATATAAGACTTATTTTTCTAAACAGAACGGAGCTTTCAGGGAACTTACGGAAGTTATAGAAAACGGATATAATATAGACGATTACGAAACCGTAGAAGATTTTATAAACGACTATCCGGGCTACGCGGGTTTATCAAATATAGACGAGGTAGAAAACTTAAACGAATCCCTTAAATTCAAAATCGATAACGATATAAGTAGTATCGTTAATTTAGATATAGCGGGCTTAAATCTCGACGACTACGATTTTACGTGTTTAAGGCAGGCGGTTTACGATAGATTAAAAGAGGAAGGACTTACGAGCGAAAATATTATAGAAAAAATCGTAAAGCCGGCGCCGTTTAGAGAAACTATTCTTAAATACGAACGCAGTGCGGACAGGATAGAAGAAAAAAGAGAATTGTCGAAGCGGGAAGCCGAAGAAACAGAAATTCAGGAAGATTTGATAGCGCAGGCGATTTACGAAGATTTTGAAGAATTGAAAGGTAAAAAAGAAAAATACGGAAAAGATGACATAGAGGAATTAAGAAACGCTTTAAATGTTTTACTGGAAAAATTCGGCAGGGACAAGGTTAAAATTTTTATAAGGTCGATATATTTCAGGAAAAGCGTTGATAGGTCTATATTGGAAGTTCTTTTTCCGGAGAACTTCGCTATAAAAATATAGTAAAATATTTATATAGGAGGCTAAAAATGTTTAGACTAATCAAAACAAATCCGAACATGCTTAAACCATGCGGGTATAACCTTTTTATAGTTGCGAAAGGTTTTGCGACAAGAGATGAAGCGATAAAGGCACGCTTAGAATTTAGAAAAAACAAAAAATTCGAGGCCAGCAAAAGTAAAAGGGGATGGAATGTTCACATACAAGAATATATTCCCCGGGCTAAAAAAAGAACTTCATAATCTAATTTTTAAATTCATATATAAAAACGGTGTTTTATGGACGATATTGTTATTGCTTGGTATAAAAAAGACGAATACGACAAATTATTAAGAGTCATTGATGATAAGGATTCTATGCCTAGTGTTTATGAAGTTTGGCTTGAAATTGCGACTGCTACAATGCAAAATTTAAGGAAAGAAGGGTATAATGTTAAAAAAGTAATTGTAAACATTGATGAACTGGTAGATTGGTGCAACGTTATGAAAAAAGAAAATATTGCTAAAAATAGAGCTTTGTTTGTTAGTTTAAGGGCAAATAAAAACTATTAGAAAGAGGTGTTGAAATGTTTGAAAATTTTAAATTAAAATCTGTAAATAAAAAGATTACTGAAATTGAAGCACAAATTGTATCTAATCAAAAAGAGATAATTAGAATGGAAAAAAAGTTATCGGAAATACCTGAAAATATAGAATCCTTAAAAAAAATACTTAAGATAACGGACGAAAGAACGCAGGAATATATTAACGATAACGGTCATGATGATTTCAGCAATAAAATAATAGACGCTTCTTTAAACAGAAGCGCAAAGATTTACTATTTAGAAGAAGATTTGAAAAGAATACCTGAAATAATTAAAAGTTTGAAAGCAGAGTTATTTGATTTGGAAAAAGAATACAAAAAAGAAAAGTTAAAAGAAAAGGTTTATTCTTTAACGGAAGGAAAGCAAATCTCCGTATAAAATATATATAAAATATTAAAGAAAAGGAGGATAGAATAGCCGAAAATGAATGGAAAATACAAGAGGAAGACTCTAATGAAGGATAATTTTAAAAATTTATATTTCTATATTTATTTGTCGTTTATAATATTTTCGGCGACGATGATTATATTAGAAATATATACGCACTACTAATTCAAAAATAATAATTATTGGAGGACTAAAATGAACCAAAAAGAAGAAACAAGAAAGAGATTGGAGGAAGAAATTTTTAAAAGTTGTAAAAGAGAAAATAGAAATCCCGACAGCGCAGAGATCGCAATTTTGTCGAATATCGAAGATCAAAGACTATTTGATAAATTAATGCCAAATTTAGATAAGCAGTTACAAGAAAGGTACTCCGTTAAAAGTTAGAAGCGATAAAGGCACGCTTAGAATTTAGAAAAAACAAAAAATTCGAGGACAGCAGGAGGAGTCTCAAAATGTTTGAATCTTATAAACTCAAAAAAGCAAAGGCTAAACTTGAACTTGAATCTATAAATAAATAACTCAATGAAATTGAGGCACAAAAAGAAAAAGAACGCTGGGATAGAATGCCTCTGTGGGAGCGCAATATTGAAATAGAAAACTTAAAAGAAAAAGCTGGATTAATAGAACGAGAAAAAAAGTCTGTAGCGTATAAATTAACCGTTGCAATAATTGAAACCTTACTTATTTTAGGGTTTGCATATTTAATTTTTATTGCGGTTACAAGTTCCTTAGGAGTTCAATTTACCGACACAGCTCATTTATCGACATGGCAGTCATTAATTATGTATGGCGGATGTTGTTTTTTCGCAGTTCTATTTGCAGGCATATTGGCTTATGTAATATATGACAGTATAAATTAAATACGATAGACAGAGCTAACGGAGAAATTTAATGCTCAATAAAATCGCATTAGACTTAGACGGCGTTATATTCGACTACGAGAAAACTTTCCGGAAGAAAGCCGCCGAACTTGGTCTAAATATTTCAATCAAACGTCCCGAAATATACAATATGGCGGATAGATACGAGATTACCGCGGAGCAGGTATCCTTAATCAATTCAAAAATTGACTTTTCCGATATGGAAGTTTTTGACGAGGTTATAAATCTAAAACATCATATTAAGGATATCAAATGCTTTATAACGGCAAGCCCGAAAGAAGCTTTGCATTTAAGGAAATTAAACGTATCTAAAGTATTAGGCAAAGACATTCCCGTATATCACGCCGACACGAAAGAAAAGCATAGAATTATTTCCGAACTTGGAATAAAATATTTCATAGACGATTATAATTTGGCAATTCACCATATAGAATTAAACTGTCCTGAGTGCAACGCTTATTGGCTCAATAGAGGTTATGGAGATTTTAGCCTGACGGAACCGGAGAATAAGATAAATAGTTTGACGGAGTTCTTTAAAAAAAATTATTAATTTATTTTGTTATGAAAAATAAAAATATTAATAAGATTAAATCGGTTCAAAATAATTATTTTAGATATATAATAAATAATATTCAATGCTTGGTTATTAACGATTTTTTTAATGATAATCCGTTATTAACAAGAATTGATAATTATCTCGGAGATATTAAAAGTATAGATAACTCCGTTAAAAATGCTTTAGTGTCATTAATCAAAAAATATCAACAACAAGGGAAAGCGCATACTAAATTATTTAATTATTTTATAAAAATAGAAAACGGAACTTTATATATCAGAGATACAGATTGGGGAAACGGTAAATCAAAATCTTATAAAAAATTTTAAAATGATTAAAATAATTTTTAAAATATTTATATTTGCATTTATTTTATTTTCTGCAAATAAAGTTTTTGCTTTCGGCATTTTCAATATTCCTTACAACCAGTCTGACACTAACTTTAATAAACTTGCAATGAGAGTTTATAATTCCGGCAGTCCTTATGCTTACGCATACGGAGCTTATACCTATAACGCTATTCCTATAACAACAACTATGTCAGGGTGCAAACTGATAAGCATTATAAGGCGCACGCAGGGCTTTCCGAAACCGGCATACTGGGCAATAGAAAATTATAAGATATGCAACGGAAATATTGCAGAGGTTAAAAATACCAATATGGCGGGGTGGGATAATTTGCCAAAAGGAATAAAACCCGTTATAAATAATACTATTCAAGAAGCAAGGCAATACGGCAAAGCGACGGCTAATTATTACGGATACAGGATAATAGCAAAGACCGGAGTTTACGTTGGGACGGTATTCGTTTATGTGATGAACGGGATAAAGTTGGAAGCGATGATGAGGTTTTAAAAATTTAAAAAATATGATACGATAAATAAAAAGCCATATTAATATTAATTTACAACAATTATATGCAAATTATTTCTATAATTGCCATTTTTTTAGGTCCTCTTATTGCTGTAATAATTTCTATAAAATTAAATCAATATTATTTAAAAAAAAATTCTGACCAACAAATAAAAATAAATATTTTTTATACCCTTATGCAAAATAGGGAATTCCCTTTTTCTTCACAATTTTATATAGCTTTAAATAGTATTAATGTGGCATTCTATAATAATAAAGACGTAATTCATGCTTGGAAAGAATTTAGAAATTATATAGCCAGCAATCCTGAAAAGGATAAAATAATTTCTAATAACGAAGACTTAAAATGGAACACTGAAAAGAAGGAGCATTTTTATAATTTATTAAAGAAAATGGCAAAGGACTTAAATTATGAATTTAATGAAGATGATATTAAAAACACGTCTTATATACCTCCAGAGGTAATAGAGAGTTATAAATTGAATAACATTACCATTAATGAGTTGATAAGCAAATTATCAGAATTTATTGGAAATGCTTTAATGAAATCTAACAGCGAGACAGAGCAGCATAGAAGTAAATTAAACGATTAATTATAAAAAGTTAATATTTTTTTTATGGTATAAATTATGAAAAACGGTTGATTTTATTAAAGTTTCTGACTACTAACAATGGCAAATTTAGATTTAAAAAAAGAAAGGAAAATCTTGATTTTGGTGTAAGTTTTAAAAGTTATTGATCTCTACAAAAGATAATGAAACTAAAAAGATAATTCTCGCCGTGTCTAAGCGCATTTTTATTTTTCCTATTCTTGCCTTCTTTTTAGTGTGTTTTAAAGGTGTAAAAATATAATACGATATAAATAACAAATATTTTTAAATTTCATTAACTATATATATTTTAACAATATAAATTATGAGCGAAGAATTATTACAAAGAGATCTAATTAAAAACCCTGAAAAAATTGGGGGGTGGAATTTTTATAATATCGGTTCGACCACAATAAAATCGCTTAAAGAAAACGGCATAATCAAAAATATTGATTATGGGGAAAAAATTGAAAAGAAAAAAGTTGATGGACTTATTACAGAAGGAGATAATGTTATAGCAATAATTGAAAACAAAAGACCTTCTAAATTTAAAACAATTAATCAAAAACAAAAAGCACTAAAACAAGAAATAGAAGTAGCACAAAAATTAACAAAAATTCTAATTATTACAGATACAACAGAAACTATATGGGTTAATGCTTTAAATGGCGAGATTATTAAAGATGAAAATCATAACGATTTAAATTATATTTTTAACCCTAAAGATAAAGATATTATAGAGTTAATTAATAAAATAAATAACTCTATAAGCGAAACCAATTCTACTCTAAAATCAATTGAGCTTATTAATCCTACTGAATTAGCAAAACAAATCTGGCAAGATATTTGGATGGTTAGTGGTGCTACTCCTGAAAACTGTTTATATACCTTTATTGAATTATTTATTTTTAAATATTTAAGTGATTTAGGTGTGTTACAGGGCATGTTTGGTTTTTATGATTTAATTGATATGTACAAAAAAAATACAGATGAAGAAGTTTTAGAGCAATATGCGAAGATAATAAGACCAAAAATAAAAGAATTATTTAAGGAAAATCCTATAGATCATACGACAATAATTAACGGAACAATATTTGTAAGTAAAGACCAAAAAGCAGTCGAAGGATATAGCACTGTTTTTAAAAAAGTTCTATATAGATTTAGGGATTATAAGAAATTAGAGAATATTGATTATGAATTTAAAAGCAGATTATTTGAAAGTTTTATGAAGCAGAGCATAAGTAAAAAAAATTGGGGGCAATTTTTTACACCTCTTAAAGTTGTTAAGGCAATAGTTAGAATGACAGATGTAAAAGAAGGTGATAAAATATGCGATCCTGCTTGCGGCGTTGGAAAATTTCCATTGGAAATCATTGCTAATAATATTGATAGATTTTATAAAGTTATAAATAATAAAATAGAAGCAAAAATAGAAATTTATGGCTTCGACAAGGGGTTTGACACAGAAGAACAAAAAACAATTATCTTGGCAAAAGCAAATATGCTTATTTATTTTTCCGATTTAATTAAAAAACATCCTAATTTAACTAAAGAATTTTCAGATTTATTCAATAAAAGTTTTATTTTGAAGACTAATTCTATACTTGGAACATTAGCTGATGATGTTAAAGAAAAATATGATTGGATTTTAACAAATCCTCCATATGTAACTACTGGTAGTAGCAACCTAAAAGAAGAAATAGTAAAAAGCAAATTAGAGAGCTATTATAAAATAAATGCTATGGGTGTAGAAGGACTATTTATAGAGTGGATAATAAGGGCATTAAAAAAAAATGGAAAAGCATTTGTTATTATCCCTGATGGGATTTTAAATAGAATAAACGATAAGAATTTAAGAAAATTTATTACCGATGAATGTGTTATTGATGCCATTATCTCTTTGCCGACAAAAACTTTTTTTACAAACATTAAAAAAACTTATATATTAGCAATTACAAAAAAAAATAGTTCTTCAGATATTCAAGACACTCCTGTGTTTTTATATTTAGTGAGTAATATTGGAGAAAGTTTAGATATTTACAGATTTGAAAATCCAGAGAAAAATGATTTGAACGAAGCAGTTGATTTATTTAATCAATTTAAAGGAGCTAAAAATGCCTTTAAAACAAATTCTTTAAGATGTAAAACACTACCAATTAAAAATTTCAAACCCGAAGATAATTGGGTAATTGATAGATTTTGGTCTAAAAAAGAAAAGATAAAATTAGGTATTGTTGAAAAAGAAAATAAAGTAAATATCCTTGATTTTTCTTCTATGCTTGATGAAACCTCAGATAATTTAAAAGAATTCAAACAAGAAATAAACTTACTTGAAGAAAGAAAAGAAACTAAATTAAAAAAAGTAGCTATAACAGATGTATTTAATATAAATCTTGGTATTTCAAAATATAACCATAAATACTTTTCAACACATCAAGGAAAATATCCGGTTTATTCAGGTCAGACTAAAAATAATGGAGAAATAGCAAAAATAGACAGTTATGATTACGATAAAGAAGGTTTAACTTGGACTATTGACGGATATGCAGGTAGAGTATTTTATAGAAATGGAAAATTTAGTTTAACTACCCATTGTGGATTATTAACCATTAAAGAACAGTTTAAAGATAAATTAGATTATGAATTCCTAAAATATTTATTAGATAATGAACTCCCTAATTATTCTGTCGGAGAAGGAAATAAGAGACTTAAAAAAACCCATATTGAAAAAATAAGTATTAAAATACCAGTTGATAAGAAAGGGGAATTTGATTTAAGTAGGCAAAGAGAGTTGGCAAAAAAATATAATTTAATTGAACAGATTAAAAATGAACTTAAAAAAGATTTAGATAAAGTTATAGATACCTTTGTTGAATTTTCATAAAAAGAAAGAATAATATTTTGTTCTTGAAATTCTATTTTGATAGTCAACCACCTACGCTTAAAGGAGCAGGCTTGTAAAAGCAGGTTGATAAGCGGAGATTAAATTATTGCAAGTTTCAAAAAGTTATTGATACTCTACAAAAATTAATGAAATTAAAAAGATAATTTAATGTTTAATTTCGCCGTATCTAAGCGCATATTTATTCTCCCCGTCCTTGCCGTCCTTTTAGGGATACTAATTCTATATCCCTTTTTCTCCAGCAATTTTGCCGATATTTATTTTGCAATTAAAACCGCTTTTTCAACTCATAAATTAATTATCCCTGTCAGTTTTAATTTAAAATATCTCGTTCTTTTCTCCGGATTAATTTTTATGTCTTTGACCGATATGCTTTTTGAAAGAATACACAGGTTTATTCCCATATTTTTAATGCTTGCGGGCGTGTTATTCGCTTATATGGCAAATAAGCCCCTTATTGACGCTTTTGAGGCGTTAGGCATAGGTTTAGGCATATTTATCCTAATCGATATAACAAGGCTCGGTTCTTACGCTTTTGGAGATATATTGACGGCGGGAGCTATAGGGGCGTTCGTCGGGATAGACAATATAATTATTATTTCGATTTGCGCTATAATATTAGGAAAGGTGATAACTTATTTCAGCGCAAGACTAGACGGCTTGTTCGATAAGAGCAGGGTAAAAGCGTTTCATTTCGCTTTCGTGCCGGTTTTGTTTTTGGTATCTTGCTTATTATTTACTTTTTCCCGCGGTTT
This sequence comes from Candidatus Acidulodesulfobacterium acidiphilum, assembly GCA_008534395.1. Classification (NCBI taxonomy): domain Bacteria; phylum Candidatus Acidulodesulfobacteriota; order Candidatus Acidulidesulfobacterales; family Candidatus Acidulidesulfobacteraceae; genus Candidatus Acidulidesulfobacterium; species Candidatus Acidulidesulfobacterium acidiphilum. The sequence continues at coordinate 46,838 of SHMQ01000002.1, read as the reverse complement.
TTAAAGTTTTTAATTTTTTCTATATATTCCTGAACGCTGTTTCTTATTATAGCGCTTAAAGAAACGTTTAAATTAAACTCTTTAGCTTTTTCTTTAGCTTCTTGATATTTTTCGTATAAATCTATCGGAATCCTAACCGATACGTTTTTAGTTTTTTTTGCCGGACTTTTTTCGCTCTTTTTTAATTTCTTCAATTTCTTTCTCCGCTAAATCAATTCCTTTCTGAAAGGCTTTGTTTATAATATCTTTAAACGTAAGCCGTATGCCTTTTTTTTCAGCTTCTTTCCGCATCTCTTCCAGTTTGCCGTACTCGTCTTTCGTGAGTTTTATAGACGCATAAACGGTGTTTTTATCTTTATTTTCTTTTTTGTCTTCTTTTTTTGGAGGCATGCTATACAAAGTTTTTTATTGTTTTTTTATATTCATCGATAGTCTCGTTTATTCCAGCCCGCACGAGATCTTCAATTAGCGTCTCTTTGCGTTTTTCCTTTAACTTTAAAAATTTTTCGTAATTTTCTTTTTTTAAGGCGACCGATATTTTAACTTTTGCTATTTCTTCTTCTTTTAATTCTAATCCTTTAAGTATAATATCCCTTGCCATTAAAGTTATGCCGTTTTTTTCGGCTTCTTTTATGACCTCTTCTATTTTTTTATATAAGGACTTATCGATGTAAGCCCTCACCATTCTTTCTTTTTTCTCTTTTAATATCGGCATGACGTTATATTATAATCATATTTCGTTAATTTTTGTCAATACAGAATTTATATATTTTTGATTTAAAATGACGTTTTTATTAAATTTTGTATTGACAAAAATTCTATTTATTAATATAAAATATAGCATGGAACTATATACCGACGGCAAAAAATTGATTATCAGTTTTTATTACGACCCTGCTTTGGTAGAAAAAGTCAAAACCTTGCCTAACAGGTCTTTCGATCCACAGACTAAAAACTGGATATTACCTTTGAATTTGGAAAGTTTTTACGTATTCAGAAAAGCTTTTCCTAACGCCGAAATAGACAAATCCGTCAGGAATTTCGATTTTAACAGACAAAACAACCCTCTTTTAAACTATGTTCCGCCTTCCGGTCTTACCCCGTATAAACATCAGATAGAAACCTTAAAATTTATGCTTCAACAAAAACAGGCGGCGGTTTTCAATACCATGGGAACGGGTAAAACTATAACGTCTTTAATGGCTTTAGATTACCTTTTTCAGAACGGGCTAATCAAAAAAGCTTTGATTATAACCCCTCTTTTAGTTATGAACGACGCTTGGATTTCGGACTGCAATACTTATTTCCCGCATTTAAATATTCAAAAGTTAAGCAAAAATCAAAACGAGGCGGGAGAAGGCATTTGGATAATTAACTGGGATATGATTAAAATCCTTTTTGATTACGTTATAGAAGAAGACGAAAAAACCGGCAAAAAGATAAAAAGAATAACTAAAACTTTTAATTTTGATTTCGATTGCGTATTATTGGACGAATCGGCAAAAGCAAGAAACGTCCGGACCAAAAGATTTGAAATACTGAAGCGTTATTTGCCCGTAGAATACACTTTTATTTTGTCCGGGCTTCCGGCGCCTAATACCCCGCTTGAATACTGGAGCCAGTTTTATTTAATGGACGGCGGAAAAACTTTAGGCGTAAACTATTGGCAATTCTTAAGTAAGCATGCCTATAAAACTAAGTTCGACTGGTTTATTACCAAAGACGGCGCAGCCGCCATTAAAGAAAAAGTAGTAGCTAAATCCATAAGGTTTGAGTTAGAAGACTGCGTAGATTTGCCGGAAAACATAACGCTATGGAGAGAGGTTGAATTAGACTCGGAACATTTAAGAAACTACGACAAAATCGAAAATGAAGCTTCGGCTTTAATAGAAAATAGCAACATTAATACAGAATCGTCCGCTAAGGCTTCAAAACTCTGGCAGGCGGCGAGCGGTTACGTTTATGACGATATAGGGCGCTCTGTCTCGTTGACTAAAAACAATAAAAAGATAGAAGCATTAAGAGAAATCATCGAAGAGGAATTCGGCAGAGAGCGGGTTATTGTTTTTGCTTACTTCAAAAGCCATATAGATGAAATAATTAAAGCTCTTAAGGGGCATTTTTCAATAGCGGCCGCTTACGGAGGACAGAATTCAGGCAAATCTATCGCCGATTTTAAGTCGGGCGCCGTTCAGATCCTTTTGGCTAATCCCGTCAGCGTGGGAACGGGGTTAAATCTTTCTGTCTCTAAAGGTATTATCTGGTTTTCGCCCGTTTGGGATTACGAAATTTTTGACCAGGCGAGAAAAAGGGTGCAGAGGATAGGATTAAAGCATAAGTCCCTTGAAGTTTTTATGCACGCAAAAGATACGATAGAATATTCGATGTATTGGGGGTTAAGGCATAAAAAGGATATGAGTTCTATTATTTTAAAAAGCATTAAAGAGAAAAACAAAAGAAAAAAACTCGAAGGAATATACTAAGTTATGTCCTACATAGACGTTGCGGAAAGATATATAAAATTAAAGAAACAGGGGCGCAATTATTTCGGTTTATGTCCGTTTCACGAGGAAAAAACGCCTTCTTTTTCTGTAAATCCGGATAACGGAGTCTGGTTTTGCTGGGGTTGCGGAGAAAAAGGCAACATTTATCACTTAATCGAAAGAATGGAGTCGGTTAAGTTTCCGGAAGCGGTAGAAATAGCCAGAGGATACGGAATAGATCCGCCCGATAATTTTAAGGAAAAATCCGCTTTTAAAAACAAAGACGGACAAGTCCGTTTTGCGGACAAAGAAAATAAAACCGCTTTTAATGCGGATAACGAGGTAAATGTTATGGAAAACGAAAACGAAAAAGAACCGGAGTTCAAAAATCCTGAAGCGGAAGACTATAATCCCGAAATAAATAATATCGAAGAACCGCCGCCCCCTGTCCCCGTTCGCAATGCGGACAAACCGGTTAAGCAGCCGGTTAAAAAACCTGTGCAGGTAAAAGATAAAGAGGTAGATAAAAAAACGGCCACGTACATCTACGACGACGAAAGCGGCAAAATATTATACGAAAAAGAACGCTGGGAGCGTTTTAAAGGCGAAGAAAGGATATCTAAGAAGTTCTTGTTTTACCACTACGAAGGCGCTAAAAGGTTAACCGGCAAAGGAAACGCAAAACTTATACTTTACAACTTAAAAGACGTGCTTTTGGCGGAAAACATTTTTATATGCGAAGGGGAAAAAGATTGCAATAATTTAAAAACTGTATGGCCGGATAAAAACGCCGCTTTCACGACTAACGCTACCGGCGCCGAGAGCTGGGAAGAATCCTATAATATGTATTTAAAAGGTAAAAACGTCGTGGTATTCGAAGATAACGACGAGGCGGGAAGAAAACGGACGGAAAAGCTTACGGCGGCGTTAAGCAAAATCGCAAAAAGCTTTAAAGTAGTTAAATTCGAGGAGTTAGAAGAACACGGAGACGTAAGCGATTATCTTGAAAAATTCAGATTAGAGGAACTATTAGAAAAAATAGAGGAAGAAAATCGCACGGCGGACAAAACGGAATTAACGGTATTTAACGCTTTTGAAATGAAGATGTTCGTCGATAAAACGCAATATATGCTTTCCGATTTTATGCCGCTGAAAAAAGAGGATATTAATACCGTTTCCGGCGCTACGCTTGAATTTTTGATTTATTTAACTTTATTATTATCGAAAAAATTTAATATGGTTTTTTTGTCAAATTATCAAACTGAGTCTTTATTCCCGTATTTTGCAAACGTCGCCAAAAGAATGGCAAAAAACGACAGGGTTAATATTAAAGATATATCCGTAGGGAATGCTGCGGCGGAAATTAACGAAGCTGATATAATAATCTCGACCGTTTTTATTGAAAAAAAGGGTTTTACTATAGTTTGTCCGCAAAGCGAACGATGGCTTCCGGATTATTATTTTAAAAACGGGGAAGTTTACGATAAGTTTTGGAAAAAAGTTTTTAAGGTAGAAAATTTAAGGGGAACTGAAGAGATAAGGATAACGAAGACGGAAAGCAAAGAGGGCAAGTCTTTGATAAGTTCTATATTTTCTAAAGCAGGAAAATAGTTATGCAATACAATCTGTTCGGGGAAATAGAAGAAGAAAAAGAAGAAAATCGCTTTGCGGACAGGATAGAGTTGTCAGAAGAGGAAAGGCTCGAAATAGCAAGGGCGGTGTATAGAGTTTTTAAAGAAGATATAAAAGAAATAATAGATACTAATGCGGGGAAAATAATATACAGAAAAAAAGATACCCCGTCCGTAAGGGCGGGGTAAATTTGATAGCGAATATTTAAGAAGCTAATTTTAATGCTTCTTGAGTCGCCATTGATATCATAGCTTGAGCTTCTGCTCCTTGCAAACATTTTGCTTCCAAAAACAACATAGAAGAATGATTGCCGATTTTTTTTACAGCTATGCTGCATCTGTTTGTCATAGTATTACTCGAAATTTCTCCTTCAGCTTTTTGGATTAAAACTTTTTGTTCAATTTTGTATCCGATTACGTAGGCTTTTGCGCCCAATTCTATTAAATTGCTATGATTTTGATTAATTTTTTTGTGACTCATGGCAAAAGATGGATGCACAAAAGAAAAACAAATAATAAAAATAAATAATCCTGTAATAATTTTGTTCATAAGCAGCCTCAACTTTTTAAATTTTTTAAATTTAATTTTTCAATCTCCGCTCTTTGCAAATCAGAAAACCTTTTGATAGTTATCTCGTCCGTAAAATGCCTTGAAAGCGACGGAAATTTTTTAATTAACGCAACGTCGAATTTCTGTTCAAGCCCACACAAATTAACTATTCTTTCGTAGAAAAGATACTTCTCGCAAAGTTTTAAGTCTATTTCTCTGATTGTTTTAATAATACTTTTCATTTTTTTGCCCCCTTTAATTTTTATTGTCCGCAATGCGTTTATTCTATAAACATTAGCTAATAGCCTATGATATGCATATAATTTTTAAACCCGTCTATATCAAGCGCGTCTTTTAATTTTATAATCCGATATTTAGTCTTGGTTTGGGTCGAATCGCCTTCCGCTATTAAATCGCCGGTATAGGTTATTTTGTCGTCTTTAAGCATCTCTTTCGTAGAACCGCCTATAAGATAAAATTTTATCGTGTCGCTTTCGAACAAAACGTCTTTTCGCGTTTCAAACAGGATCATGGCAAAGAAGTCCTTTGCTTTCTCGTCCGGTTTATAGAGATTTGAATACCTTCCGATATTTTTAAAATTATATTTATCGTTACAAATGGCAAATTTTACGCCATTGCGGGGGAAAGAAGACCTGACCTCTATCGTGTGTTCTTTGTTAAGTTCTATATCTATTTGTCCGATAGACGAAGTAAATTTCGTAGGATGGGCTATATTTCCAAAGGTTTTATTTATAAACGTCAGACAACCTGACTCCGCCAAAATGCCGCCTCCGGCATCCCTAATTAATGTGTTTGAATCTCGTATATTCGAAGATTTATTTGCCTGTCCCGGATTAACTTTATTTGCAAGTTGTGAAGATGCGTCGTAAAGGGCGGATTTATTTTGTCCCGTATTATCGAAAAGACATTCCACAACCCTAAATTTTCTGCCGATATTCCTTTTCTCATTAGGAGATTGACAATCAATATCGGTTTCTTTTGTGTTTATCGTTAACATTTATAAGTTTTTTTATTCTATTTTTAGCGACGGCATAATATTCCTTGTTTAATTCAAATCCGATAAAATTTCTGTCGGTTTTAAGACAGGCAACAGGCAACGTTCCGCTTCCCGTAAATGGATCTAATACTATCTCGTTTTTATTGCTTAACATTTCTACTAAAAGAAGTTGCGTTTCGATTTTCTTTTGAGTAGGGTGTCCGGTTCTTTCCTCGGCAGGCATCGTCCTTTGAATATCTACGTAATTTCTCATTTGTTTGCCGTCGTTATACCTTTTAATATCGTCGTGATTAAAAGTCCAGCCTTTTTCTGCTTTGGTAAATATAAGGCAAAATTCCGTGGACGGAGCCATTCCTCTTCGGGTCATATTCGGCGGAGAATCCCTTTTTATCCACGTAAGCATATCCAGAAATTTCGGGAAAAATTGCGAGAGAACGGGTTGAACGTCGAAAATGCTTATCCTGCTTCCCCAAACCGCGATAGAGCCTGTCGGCTTTAATATTCTACAACATTCTTTAATCCAGTTTTCGGTAAACTTGATATAATGATTTTTCGAAGGAAAAATATCCCATTCGGAATCTAAAGCCTTGAATGTCCCGTGGCTTTTATCTTTAAACGAATTTTTTTTGGCAATGCCGTAAGGCGGATCGGTAATAACGACATCGACTGATTCGTCCGGAATATTTTTTAATCCGATTAACGCATCTTCGTTAATAATTTTATTTAATAGCTCGTTTAGATTAGGTTTGCGCTTATAAGGAATAATTTCGCATGGCTGTTCGGAAATTGATTCGGGTAATATATTAAAAGAATAAGGACCAGATACCGACGATACCGATACGACCGGTTCTATTAAACCGACTTCTTCCATATTTATTTCCCCCGTGAAATCATTGATATTTATTGTATTTTTTATAGCCTTTATTGTCAAGCAAAAATCAAAGGAAAGCGATATAAAATCTCTCTATTTAATAATCGGAAATAATTATGCAAAAATAAAGATTATCTTGCAAAAAATAATATAAAAATATAAAAGATTAATTTTCATATGTTCTGCCACACCCAGACAACTCGTCCTATTACAAAGTGATCCCCGTCGGCAATCTCTTCTTTTTTAATAAATATATCGTGAAATTTAGGATTTTCCGATTTAAGAGTTATGCCGTTCCTGTCTTTAATGACGTATTTGATAAGAGCGCCTTCATAGTCTAAATTAACGCAATAAATATATCCCGATACGAGTTCTTTGTAATTTAAGTCAATTCCTACATAAGAGCCGTCTTTTATATAAGGCTCCATGCTTGGACCGATTACTTTTACTACGGCTAATTTTTTCTTAATAAATTCTTTCGGGACTAAAAGCGTATCAATAGGCTCGATTTCGGTTAAATTTACAAATTTTCCGGCGCCGGCAAAAGAATAAACGGGAATGGTTTGATATTTGGATTTGTCGAGACTTAAGTCGTCGGCTTGAGATTCTGAAATACAGGAAGCGGAAGGAATTATATTTTGATTTTTTTTGTAAAAATATTCAGGGCTAATATTTAAAAAATTAGCTATTTCTATCAAATAATCAAGTGGAATTTTATTTTTATCAAATTTATTAATATAAGCTTGAAATTGTTGAGCCGATATATTTAACTTACTTGCGATTTGTTCTTGCGTTACATTCTTTTCTTTAATAGCAGATTTAATTTTTTCTGCTATTTGTTTATACAATTCCGTATTAATTGATTTCATAGAACAATTAACCTTTTATATTTTGTGATTTTAAATATATATCATAAAAATATTGCATAGTAAATAAACCCTATATTTAGTTTATCAACTTCGCTATATTACATATAGGGTTTAAATTATATTGATATTGTATTTTTTTTTAAATTTAAGCTTGACATATTAAATATTAAGTTGTATTATTTTAAATATTAAGTTGTTAAATTAAACTTTAAGTTGTGTTCATTCATACTAAGAGGTCAAAATTAAAATTATGCATCCATTAAAAATATATATCAAAGAAAATCGTATTAATATTGGAAATTTCTGTAAGTTATTAGGTATTTCAAGGCAAAGTTTGCATAACATTATTAACTACAAATTTTATCCCCGAAGAACGCTTGCAAAAAAAATTGAAATTATAACTAACAACAAAATAACAGTAATAGATTTGCTATACCCTGAAAATATTAAAAATGATGAGGTTGAAAATGCAAGCCAAAAAAATAATTAATCCAGAAATTAATGCGACGCTTTTTAAATATATAGAAGCAGTAAAAATATCCAAAAACAATCCAGATGACAAGATTTCACAAATTCAAGTTAGTTTTTTGAAATATATTATTAAGTCTTTAATTTTAAAGGATTTTATTGAAAATGGAAACTAATATACAACCGCAGTCTTTAGATTTAAATAATTTAAATAAGGAAAACTTTAATCCTGAAGTCGAAGAACTTCGCCAGATGTTTAAAGTTATTATTTCTGAAATTAACGAACTTAAAAATCAAAAAGTAGAGGAAGAAAAGAAAAGACTAATACCTTTCAAAGAGGTAATGCTCATATTGGGTATCGGACGGTCTAAATTATATGACATGGTAGCCAAACAGGAAATACCAAGCGTAAGAATTGACGGTTCTATAAAATTCGACAGAGAAGATATTGAAAAATTCATTCAGGAAAAGAAAAAAGAAAAGTTTTCGTTTCAAATAAACGTGGGGGAATTAAGAGGAAAAAAATATATAAAAAATAAAAAATAAGGGGGCATTATGAAAACGGGGGGCGTTTTAGAATTCGTAAGATGGTTTAGAGAACATTATTCCAAAAATGATTATGCATTCGCAATGAGGGAATTTCAGGCGGAGTGCATAATTGAGAAAGGAAAAAGATATAAAGTAGTTAATGTTTATCCGCAAAAAATCGAAGGGTTTTATTTCATAGTCTATAAAAAAATTCCTATTAAAGAAAGTTTCAAGAAAAATACTTACATTAAGGACAATGTTTTTGAGGAACACCACATTTATTTTTAGAAAAAAAAGGGGCATTATGGAATATTTTATTAAAGTAATGGGAATAGGCGTAATAGGAATTGGCATTCCATTGACGAAAATTAAAGTCGAAGGCGAACCTGTAAAATTACCGGAAAGAGAATATTTAAGTTTATTTGTTTGCAGAATGCCGGAAATAAGTTTTTCTTCCGCCGGTCAAATTAAAGTTCATAACAATATATTTACAGGTTGGCGCGTTGTAGAAGAAAAGACAGGACTAACGGTCGGACACGGGAAAAGCAGGTCCGGTGCAATAAGACACGCTTATAAAACATTACAGAATTACTCAAAAGAACAGTTAGAAGAATTTATAAAAAAAAATGAGAACAGAAAATGTTTATCAGAGCCGATGACAGATATCTAAATTTACAGGTTATCGAATGGAGATTTAAATAAATTATGAAAACAAAATTAACTCCATTCGGCTACTTCGGCGGCAAATTTTTTATGGCGGATAAGTTAATGCCTTTATTTCCGAAACATAAAACTTACGTCGAAGTTTTCGGCGGGTCCGGCGCGATACTGATAAATAAAGAGCCGTCCGAAATCGAAGTTTATAACGATATAGACGGCGAACTTTATAATTTTTTTAAGGTTATAGCGGACGGAAAGCTGTTTAAGAAATTTCAAGAGAAAATAAGTTTATTGCCGTATTCCCGCGAATGCTATTACGAATATCGTGATATGCGGACGGATAAGCTTAACAAAGCAGAGCGGGCGGTAAGGTTTTATTATCTGATTAAATCAACGATAAACGGCGAACATCCTAACGCCAAGAAAGGAGCCGGTTGGCGGTTTTCGATAGACGTGAATATACCAAAATACATTAGAAATAGCATTGATAAATTAAATTTAATACACAAAAGACTTTCGGATGTTTATATTGATAATTTGGATTTCAGAAAATTAATCGCTAACTGGGACCGCCCCGATACGTTTTTCTATCTCGACCCGCCTTACGTGGCAAGTTCCCGCAAGAGCGGCGGTTATATGTTCGAGATGACGGATAAAGACCACAACGACCTTATCGATATTCTTTTAAGTATTAAAGGTAAATGGCTTTTAAGCGGCTACGATAACGATATTTATAACAAAAGGCTTTCAGGCTTTTACAGGCAGGATTTTAATTGTCTTGCTAATAGCTTGAGGTATAGGAATAAAAATAACTGTCCTGAACGGACGGAAACCGTCTGGGCTAATTACGATTTAAACTAGCAGGGGCAGATACCGCTCTTTGCGGAGGCGTAAATTAATATGAATTTACTTTTTAACGAAGATAATTTTTATAGAAATTCGTCAGGTTTAATTATTCCAAAAACTTGTTTACCCGAAAAACGTTTGATAGCGATGGATTTCTTTTCGGGCATTGGCGGATTTAGCTTAGGTTTAATCAATGCGGGTATTAACGTAATAGCGGCGGCAGAATGGGACATAGCGGCCGTTCATACATATTCTATAAATTTAGGGGCGTATCCGCTTAAAATGATATTTGTCGAAGAATCCGACAGGGAACGCGCCGAAAAGTATTTTCAAAAAATGATGACTAAAACGGAAGACGGCATCGTTCATATGGAAGTTTCCGGCAATAATCGTCATAAAGTATGCCCCGCGTGGTTTGAAGGGGTTAAATATATATTCGTCGGAGACGTAAGGAAATTGTCGTCGGATAGGATTATGAGCGAATTAGGAATTAAACCCGGCGAGTTGGATTTAATGGTCGGCTCTCCACCGTGTCAAGGATTTTCGACTCTTGGAAAACGCAACGTATTGGATCCCAGAAATAGTTTGGTTTTTGAATATGCAAGGTTTATATCCGAGATGAAGCCTAAAGCTTTGGCTATGGAAAACGTTCCTAATATCGTAAATATGGTTACCCCTGACGGAATTCCTATAATGGACGAGTTTTGCAGAATTTTAGAAGACGGCGGATTTGGCGTTACGGATGCACTTAAGAAATCGCTTGCTTTAACCGCGGGCGTCGGCGGCGCTTTAAGAAGTGCAAGTAACTGTAATTTTAAGAAAAATAAGCAAAAAACAGTTAAAAGAAGAATAAAAAATAAAGGAGAACAGTTAAATTTGTTTTAAAAAAATTATGAATTTTCAACCTATAAGCCTAAAACTCGCTAACGAATTTGTTTTGGCTAATCACCGCCATAACAAGCCCGTCGCCGGTCATAAATTTTCGATAGGCTTGTTTGACGACGAAAGGCTAATCGGCGTCGCAATTTGCGGACGTCCGGTAGCGCGTATGGCGGACGATGGATTAACTTTGGAAATTTTAAGGGTCTGCACGGACGGGACGAGAAACGCAAATTCTATGCTTTACGGTAGAGTTAAGAAAATTGCGCAAGTAATGGGTTATAAAAAGGTTCTCACTTACACGCTTGCGGAAGAAAGCGGCTCGTCTTTAAGGGCGGTAGGAGCTCAAAAAGACGGTTTAGTTAAGCCTCAAGAGTGGTCGAGAGAAAAAAGAAAAAGAGAGACGCAAAATATTTATAAAAAGGAGAAAATCAGATGGATACTATAGAAAATAGCAAAAAATACAAAGCAAAAATAGTTTTGGCGGGTTTCCAAAAAGTTATCGTAGAAGTCAAAGGAGAATCACTAATTTTAGGAAGCAATAATTTTGTAAAACTTTTTATATATAGACTTCCGTTTATTTCCGTTGGCGGAAAAACCTGTATTTTGGGGAACAGTTGGCGGGTTGCCGAGGAAACGACGGGGATGCTAATAGGAAGCGGTCAAACTAAGCAGGAAGCCGTCAATCACGCAAAGGCAGTGCTAAAAAGATATTCTAAAGAAAAAATATTAGAACAAATCAATAAATATAAATAGGAGTTTTTATGAGCAGGTATCGATTTTCAGATTTTGCAAAAGAAATTAAAGCCGAAAAAGATATTTTCGGCAATACCTTATTGGATTGGCAAAAATACGGCTGGATTGGCTATGATGACCCGCTTGAAACTTATTTTATGCAATTGGATAAAGACGAAGATTATCCGACTGTTTGGTATGGCATTAAGTGGTTAGAAATTAAATCGCCGTACGTTTTAACGGCATTGATAGAAAAATTGTTTGGTTGCGGTATTCAATTCAATCAAGAAATTATAGACGCTTTGATAGACGAAAGAAACGACAATTATCAAGAAATTGAAATAGTAGAACGTCTTAAGGAATGGGATAACCGATACAGGAAACAAACGTTCACCTTTCAGGAAGAATATATCAAGGCGGGATTTGCCGAAAAAGTTTTTGAATAATAATTTTAATTAAATACGGCAAGGGATTGCAATTTATCCTCGCCTTGTAAAGACGGGGTCTTCTTGCTGGTTTTAGATAAAATCGAGGAGTATTAATATGTCTATGATTAAATGGATAAAAATATCTACTAATATTTTTGACGACGAAAAAATAAAATTAATAGATGGAATGCCGGAGCGAGATACTATTTTAGTTGTATTATTTAAAATATTTGTTCTCGCCGGAAAAAGCAATAATTCAGGCGAATTGCTTTTTTCAAATAAAATTCCCTATACAGATGAAATGTTGTCCACTATATTTGACAGACCGCTAAATTCAGTAAGATTAGCCTTATCGGTGCTTGTTCAATACGAAATAATAGAATTATTAAATAAGGATGAGCAGAAAATTTATTGTTTGAAAAACTGGAGTAAATATCAAAATATTGACGGTATGGAAAGAGTGAAAGAACTTAATAGGCAAAGAGTTGAAAATTATAGAGAAAAACAAAAACTTTTATCGTTAAGTTCAAAACATGCAGAATCCGAAATTTATGAATTATATAAAAAGGGATATACACTTAGGGATATTGGAAAAAAATTTAATATGTCAAAAAATACAGTGTCGAGAATTATTAAGAAAATTGAAAATTTATTAAAAGAAAATAATAATATGCCTGATCAATACGATAATGAAATATTCCAAAATAATTCTAATATCGACAAGCAAGAAGATAGCGAATATGATTCTGATAATAAAACCGGCGAGACGCAACTGTCCCATATCTGTCCCACAACTGTCCCATATCTGTCCCAAGATTGTCCCTATGTTGTCCCTATGTTGTCCCACGACGGGACAAAAATTACCCCAAAAACTGTCCCAAATTTTGTCCCAAGGGACAATGCAAATGCAAGTGAGAGTAAGGATAATTGCTGTAACGTTACAAGTAATGTCTCTGTAACGTTACGTAACGCCTATAAGAATAAGAATAAGAATAAAGATATAGATTTAGAAAAAGAAAATACAGAAGAAGAAGATTTACGCAACGACGAAAAACGCCGTTGCGTTGTAATACCGGAAAATATAATATCTTTCAATCCTGAAAATAATAAAATGGAAATCCCCGAAGCACTCATAAAAATTTTACAATCAGCATATCCGGATGTTGATTTAGAATTAAAGTTTAAAGAAATGTCTTTATGGCTTATGAGCAATCCGGAAACAGTATTGGATATACAAAAAAACAATGCAGGCAATTTTATGAGATTTGCCGTGAAATGGCTTTTTAACGAAAAAACTAAAACCAAAGCTAATGCTAAAACTAAAAAAGCAACAAAATACAATATTTCTTTTGATTCTGAAATAGCAAGCTTTACCGGTTTAACTGAGGACTACCTAAATATTTTAAAATCGAAATTTCCATATCTTGATATTTATTTAGAAATTAAAAAAATGGAGTCTTGGTTATTAAACAATCCTTCAAAACGACCGGCGAGCGATTATATGCGTTTTATAAATAACTGGCTTACAAGGGCGCAGGATAATAAATCCTTAAAATCGTCTATTAATTATTCGAAAAGAACTTGGGATGAAATAAGAACCGAAAAAAATAACGAAATTTCAAAAAGGCTCGAAGAAAAGATTAAAGCGGGGTTATTATGAATAATGATGAAAAATTAAGGATTAAAAACGCATTAATGGTGTGCGCCGAACTCTTTAACAGGAATTTATCCGAAGGCGTTCTTGAGATTTATATCAGTTCCCTTAAAGAATATCCTATCGATAATGTCCTTCACGCTTTAAAATCCTGCACGCAGGAAATATCATATATGCCTACTATCGCCGATATATTGAAAAAAGTTAAAAACAAGACTGATATTCATGTTATGGCGGAATTAGCTTGGAGTTACGTTTTAAACGTAATAGACGTATGCGGCATATATGAAAGCTTTACTTTCAAGGATAAGGCTATTAGAAAGGCGATTTCGCTTATAGATTATGACGTAGAATTGTGTGGGTGTAACAGAACGGAAACCCACTGGAAAAAAAGGGATTTTATCGAAAGCTATAAGGTGTTTGCGGAATCTAACGGTAATTACGACGCTCCAAATTATTTTTCAGGAATAATAGAAATCAATAACGAAAGATGGGAAGATTTCAAGGGAAAAATATACGTTGCCGAACTAAAGCAGTTTGTAGAACAGGAAGATATCATAAAAATAATCGACGGGTACAAACCGAAACTGTCGCTTGTCGATAAAAAATCAAAAAATAAAATAGTGGGGGTAAAAATTAATGTATAGCGAAAATCAAAAAAATCAAATAGTCATTGATTTGCCTTTCGTGGCGCCATCTCTAAACGAGTTCTACGCAAATTCGAATCCGTATTTTAGGAGTTCCATTGTTAAGCGTCTAAAAAACGATGTCCAGTGGTTTCTATTATCGAAAGGCTTTAAGCAAAAATGCTTTCCGTTCGGCAGAAGCAAAGTAGATATTTTTGTCACGGTTTGCTTTGCGGATAAAAAACATAGAGATGTCGATAATTATTTTCCTAAACCTATTATAGACGCTCTAAAAGGATTTTTAATCATCGACGATGATGAAAGGTATATTAATTCTTGTTCCGTGCAAATAAAGCTCGGTTGCGGGGAGAAAAAGACGGTTTTGCAAATAAGCAGAACCTAATTTGAGGAGAAAAAAATGGTCAATGATTTATTAAAAGAAATTAAAGATGTTAATCCTGAAATACTAAACCGCCAGATAGACAAGTGGACTGCTCCAGATATGCGTTTCGTAAAGGAATCATTCTGGCAGGATAGTGCTTCGGTTAACATATTTAGGGTTAAAGGAACTCAACATCCGGATTATGCGGGTTTAACATGGTTGGAATTTCTGGAAACAGGCAAAAGAATGGCGCTTAATCTTAATTTTTTTAAAACTAATCCCGATTATTACAGGCAGACCAAAAAGAAAATCCCATCTATGTATTATCAGAGTATCGACGGCGGAGAACTTTATATAGGCGGAGACGGCAATCACCGGACGGCTATATGCAAGGCTTTTTTCTATTTAACCGGCGAAACTACGCTCCACGGCGTAACGGTAACCGATTATCGCATGAATAACGAATTAAAAGGCATATTCGACGATATTAAAAAGACCATAAGAAAAAAAGGGCTATCCGTAGATATAGACATAGTTTCCGAAACGGCATCAAGGGACGATTCCGGCGGCTGGATGTTAGAAAAATATAATCATAAGTTAAAAGTTATGGACTATAAGAAAAATAAGGACTTTTTTTTAAATAACAATACCGAAGCCAAAGAATTTCTCGAAAATATCAATATGTCAAAATTTTGCAGATTCTTTGGTTTTTTTAAAAAATAAAAAAATAACTTCGCTATATATTTTAGGGGGCAAAATGATAAAAAAAGAAAAAATCGATTTAAGCAAAGAAGACGTCAAGAGATTAAAGAAAATTCAAAGCTTTTATAAAAAAAATTCAGGAATTGAAATAAGTTTTGAGACCTTAATTCACGAATTAACTAACAAAGGAATTGAATTTTATGGAAAGAAAAAGGAAGCGGCGTAGATTTTTGATATTCCGGCTTTCGCTAGTTCAATATAAATAAAAATAAGGAGAATAAGAAGTGGAAAATTTAAAAATAACTTTTAATCTTGAAAGTCCTGCAATATTTCAAAATAGATTTACGACGATAGATTCTATTTTGCTTTCTGTCTTTTTTAAAAAATACAAAGAGGAAAAGAATATTACGGATTTTATTAAAACGGAAGATTTTTTGGACGAGATAGGCAAGTTTCTCGAAATAAAAAACGGAATTATATCAGGTTCTATATGGTACGCAGACAAAGATAGCCCTATCTACAAAAGTGAATACAGGATGTTTAAGTCTATGAAACACGAAGAATATAAAAAGCATGGGTTTTTTACCGATAAAAAATTTATTACCGATAAAGGTCAGTATAAGGCCTATAATTTAATTTTTCCAATATTGGTTTTGCCGAAAATTTATTTTTATGTAACGGGACATAAAGACAAAATATTGGATTTATTAAAAGAAGTTAAATATCTTGGAAAAAAAGCAAAAATAGGTTTTGGATTTGCGGACGATGATCCTGAAGTAGAAGTAATCGATGAAAACAAAGGTATTTTATTAAATGCAACTACTGTTTCTAAACCTCTTCCATGTTCTAAATTTTCGGTAAATACCCATAGAGTTATGTTTTATAGATTTTATCCGCCTTATTGGCTAAAAGAAAATAAGGTTGCTTGTTATATGCCGCCTATGTATTACACGGAAGAAAAAGACGTTTCTTGGGATAAAGGATTTAAAAGTATTACCACAATGGATTTTATGAGTTCAACGGAATTTATGTACAAAAACACAAAGGATATGTTTTCTTTCACGTACGAAAAAAAGCCGTTTGTTCCTGAAACATCTGAAAAAAAACATATTTGTATAATGTGCGGCGGGAGTGACGGAATTAAAAGAGATACAAAAGAAAAAGAAAAAATATTTCCGAAGACTTTTACGGATTTTGGATTCGTAGAAGCGGGAGATTATGTCTGCGATTATTGCAAGGCAATCGAACACAGCGAAAATTATAATAAAACGGCAAATTTGTTTATTTCTAACAATGAAAAAATCTATATAGGCGGCGGAAATTTAGATAAAGCGGTGAAAGAAAATACTCAGCGTCCGGCAGGTATGACAAAAGAAAAATTCGACAACTTAATCAAAAATAAAATTAGGGAAACAAAACTTCAATTTTACAAAAATATTAAAGATAAAACGCCGCCGTTTCTTATAACTATAAAAAATGATTCCAACGGCGCACATCTTGTTTTCAAGTCAAGCGTCAATGTCAGTAATGCAATGTTTCAAATAGCAAACAAGCAATACGGCGTTATGACGATAGATACCGAAATGTTTCTAAAAGCGGTAGAGGAACTGGATAATTCTGAAGACAAAACGGATTATTTATATTCCAAAAACAAATATATCGGTTTTAAGGCTAAATACACGCACGATATTCTTAATTTACTAAAAATTATTTATCCATTCAATTAAGGGGGATGAAATGTTAAGCAAAAAGCAGACGGAAATTTTAAAAATAGCAGTAGAAAATGCAAGGAGAAAATTTATTCATTTGCATGAATTATCAACCGGATTCGGCAAATCAAGTTATTTATTGCCTCATATCGCAGTGGAGCTTCTTAAAGACAGGAAGGTTATAATATCTACTTTTACCAATTCTTTAGCCGACAAGCTATTTTTAGATTTCAAGGAAAGATTCCCTAATTTGAAAGTAGGCATAGTAATCGGAGCGGAAAATTATTTAGATTTAAACAAAATAGACGACGAGTTTTATTCTTATTTTACGTATCCGGATAAAGTAATTGAATACGCTAAAACTTTAAATAAAAATATAACGTTTGAAGAGTTGTACAGGAATTGCCTTTTAAACGACGACGACAAATTAGTAGTATCAAATATCTATCATGCAGACAACAGGCAAGATTTGGACAGCGTATCTGAATATGATGTATCAATCACCAATCATGTTTTTCTTATAATGCTTAGATACAATAAAAACGTCGATTTATCGGAATATTACATATTGTCCGACGAAGTGGATAAAATGTACGAAGCTCAGAAATTAATTTCTACTTCGAGTTTTTCTGTTTCACGATTTACAACTTCGCTAAAAAGAATAATAGGAAAAAGCAAAATTGACAGAACGGCAAAAACATATCTCGGTAAAATCTATAAAGAATCGTCTGTATTACTTAAAAAATATAAGGACGAAAATAAAATCGACTCGTATGTAACGGACAAGCGCTTATTTAAAGATTATCTGGACGATTTAACTAAATTTGCGTCGTCTCGAAAAAAATTAACGAAATTAATTAAAGAACTAAAAACCGACAGATACGCAAAGATTTTTTTACAGGAGTATACAGAACTTAACACCATAGTTAATAGCGAAGAAAATATTTCTTTGTATTATTCGCCTGCTAAGGGTTATCCGACTGTCCATTTTCAGTCGCAAAGCGTTCAATCGGGTTTATATAATTTTTTTAAAAGTTTATCTGGATTTGTCGGCGTATCGGGAACTCTTTTTACTGTCCCGCCGCCTGCCGATAAAAAAGAATTTTCTCAAAGCATAGAAATGGATAACGGCGATTATATAATTAAAAAACTTGGTCTTAGCGGACTAAAAGATAAAGTAATAATTAAAAGCGAACCAAGACTATTTCCTACGGATAATATCAAGATACACACTGATTATCTTGTAAAGAAAAATAAAAATATGTCTGACGACGGGACGCCGGATGCGGAATGGGTTGACGGCATAGCCAGTTACATAAATAAAACGTTTGAAAACAAAAATTCGTTGGTAATAGCCGGAAGTTATGCGGAAGTTAAGGCGCTACATTCTGCATTAATAAAACTTTTGCCAAATACAAACATCATTAAAGCTGACTATACGATGACGCAAGCCCAAACTATTAATAAATTTAAACTTGAGGGCGGAATATTGATAGGAACGAGAACTTATGCAACGGGCATCGATTTGCCCGGAGACGAACTTGAAAAGTTATATATAACAAAACTTTTATTTCCCCCGATCAACGACAAAGACATGCAAGACAAGAAAGCTTTCAATGACGGATATTACTGGAATACCGTTTATAACGACATGCTGTTTATAACCCGCCAAAGTCTCGGAAGGCTTCAGAGAAGACCTGACGATAAAGGCGATATATACATACTTGACGCAAGAATAAACGACGAAAGAATCAAAGCCAGATTAAATAGAATTTTTAAAAACATAGGCAAATTAATCTAATTTTAAATTTAATTTATGGAGGTATCAAATTATGAGAATTGACATTAGGGCAGTCACTAAAACACCGGTAGGCATTATCGATAGTGCCGACAAAGGCAACATTTACATCAAAAAATTAGTTGTGTGTATTGGGAACACTCTTTACGAGGTAGGTTATCTGCCTGCAAACGGAGTAAACGGAAAATTGCGCAGGATTATGACTGAGCTTTTGTTGGAGAAAGCCCTATCCAAGGGCATAAAGCTTACGCCCGCCGATTTTTCTTTGATGTCTAATGGAGGCGGCGTAAACCAGAAAAAAAACAAGAAAAAAAATAAAGACAATAAAAGCGAGAGTGACAACGACGTCGACGCCGATAAGAATAAAGATAAAAAGCAAACGAAAAGAAATGCAAAAGATTTAAATGAAATAAGAAAGTTGAATCCCGTAATATCTGTATTTGGAACAGGACTTATCATTTCTGGCAAAATAGCCATTAATAACTTTATACCTACTACTGATATAATTGAAAAACAAGTTGATCATAGGACGATAAATTTTGATATTAAAAAACCGTCGTATATACAAGAAATGAACATAGCGCATATGGACGATTTAAGAAATGTTTCCGTAACTGCAACGAAAGTATTTACATTAGAGGAATTACAAGCCTATCAGGAACAGATAAAAGTAGATAAAGAAGATGACAAGACTTCCATACAAATGTTGATAAGCAAAGAGTACATCGTCCCGGGCATAACTTTGCATAGCTCGATTATGCAATTGCCTGACAGATACCTAATTGAAGAATATGAATATGGTTTACTTCTAAAAACGCTTGAGATTTTTGCTGCGGCGAGGGTAGGTTCTACCCAAAAAAGCTGGGGAGTAATCAATTACGATATGTTCATAGACGGAGATTACGGCAATCCTTTTCTTCAGTCCCGGTCTGACGATGAATATACGTTTAACGTAAACGTGAAACCGCAATATACAAGCGAACAACGGAAGGCTATTACGGAGGCGGACAAATGGCTTGATAATATATCCGCAGAAAACATAAATATAGAAAAATATTTTAAAACATCTGCCGATGATGATGCTCAGGAATAATTTGATTGTCTGTCGCTCTTCTGATATTTTTGCATTACTCAAGTGCGACAGACGAAAAAAGATGATTTGGTCGGCAGTTATTTGATTTCATTTGGTAAAATTTGGGTATAAGTTTAACATATGTGGGGTTAAAAGAATGTCGAACGCCGAACTTGCTACAGGTACTACAAGTATAAGTTTAACATATGTGGGGTTAAAAGTTAAGATATTCAAAGTAAAGTCGATAAAAAATCTTGGTATAAGTTTAACATATGTGGGGTTAAAAGGTTTGTAAGGGCTTGATAATGGAAACGGATAGCGTTTACTATAAGTTTAACATATGTGAGGTTAAAAGTAGTTATCGCCGGAAATTTAATATCGTCCTTGTAACGTATGAGTTTAACATATGTGGGGTTAAAAGGGATTAGCTGAAATTACAATTTATAAGATGACTTGTGTATGAGTTTAATATATGTGAGGTTAAAAGGTCATAAAAAATTTTTCGGCATCGGTTTGGGCGGAGTATGAGTTTAATATATGTGGGGTTAAAAGCGATACGGGCGCCGGTTTCATACATTAGAAGAACCGGTATAAGTTTAACATATGTGGGGTTAAAAGCTGACACCGACTAAAAGAGCGTGTCGATTTTCGAGAGTATGAGTTTAATATATGTGAGGTTAAAAGTCGGGTTCTTCAGGAATAATTTGAGACGAAAATTCTCGTATGAGTTTAACATATGTGAGGTTAAAAGAATTCTCCATCAACTATATGAGACAAGGATGCATCTCTGTATGAGTTTAATATATGTGAGGTTAAAAGTCTATCAGACGTTCTATAAGGGATTATTTAAATAGGTATGAGTTTAATATATGTGAGGTTAAAAGAGGGAATTTACAAGCTGCGTTCCCTGCGTGCCTTGCGCGTATAAGTTTAACATATGTGGGGTTAAAAGTAATAGGTTGGATTAGAATACCATTTTGTATCGTAGTATGAGTTTAACATATGTGAGGTTAAAATAAAATTAATTTTAGGAGGTTTTATGAAAATTAAAGTTACGTTATCAAATAATTTATCCGGTTTTGATTCAAGAGATATCAGAAATTTTATTGGTTCTATCGCAGATGAAAAAGATAAAGATTTTGTTATGTATCATGGTAAGGGTCTATCGCCTGTTATTTATTCTAAACCTTATCGAAATATTTTTGAAATCACATTTGCAAAATCAGATAAAGAGTCTATAGATGTTATAGGCGATTTAGCCAATAAATTAAATTCAGGAAATTTTGTTTGTTACGGCGAAAAAATCAATAAGGTAGATGTAAGTTACGACAATTACCTATCGTTTGCAGATAAAAAGGAAATGGTATTTTATAAGAGCAGAACGCCATTCGTTCTGGGAGTTAATAATACCGAATATAAGATATTGTTTAACGTTTCCCAAAAAAGCGATAAAACCGATTTTATAAAATATCTTAAGCGCAGAATAATAGACAGCGTTATTTTTCAAGCAAAAGAATATTTAAATAGCGAATTGCCATTTGATTTGTTAGATAAAATAGAAATTTATTTTCAAAATCAAAATAATCAATTCGTTTTTAAAAATATTAAATATAAAGACAAAATTTTGCCTGTTATGTATTTATCTTTTATATCAAATTATCGCTTGCCTGAATTTTTAGGATATAAAATGGGACTTGGATTTGGACAAATTTCTAATGTTATTTAATTTATATTATTTTTTTGTATTGACAAACATTTATTAAAATGATATTTTTTTTATAACCTTAATAAAAGGAGGCTCACGTGGATAGTTATCAAAAATTAGTTTGCAAGATTATATCGGAAAATCCGGGTATTACTTTTACGGCATTACAGTCGAAGTCAAAATTTTCTAAAGAGGTTTTATCGGATATTGTAGATTCCTTAACGAAAGAACATTATATATATCAACATTATAAAAATTTTTATTTGGTCCGTAAAAAAAATACTATACAAAGAAGTTATTTTAAGACTGCTCTTTCGTTAATTGTTTTATTTCTCGCCTTTTTTGCTTTATCTCAAAAATCCTACGCTTATACGCCAAAGGCTCCAAATATAAGAGGCAACGTGTTTAACCCTAAACTTTCCGGATATAAATATATCGATTTAAACAAAATCCATAAAAAAGTAATTATATTAAATTTTTGGGCTACTTGGTGTCCGCCTTGCCGGGCGGAATTGCCTATGCTTAATAGATTTTATAAAAGAAATAAAAAGAACGTATTGATAATAGGCATAAACGTAAACGTCCTTAAAAACGGAGTCAAAAACTTCGTCGAACAGTTTGACGACGGCTTAACTTATCCTATAGTCCACGCAAATATTTTGGAATTGCAAGACTACGGCGGAATAAACGAAGTTCCTCAATCGTTTTTTATAATGCACCATAAAATAGTTTTTCATTGGACGGGACAGCTTACAAGCGGTTTGCTTAACGCCGTAGTGCAGAAAATATTGCGTTTTGAAGCAAAATAACTTTTTTATTAATTTATGTATTGACATAGATTTATTAAAATGATATTTTTTAATTAATTTAAATTTAAAGGAGGCTTTATGCAATTATCGAGCACAAAATTAGAAAACGTAAAAGAAGTAAAAGGCATTGTCAGAGGAACGGCAATTTATTCGGAAAAGTTTATTGACTCATTTAAAAGTTCCTACGAAGTCAAAAAAGGCGGGTTTCTTGATGTGTTTGCAAATTCGACGGATGAGACTATCAAAGAAGCGATAGAAAAAATGACGGCAAATGCCAGCGATAATGGGGCAAACGCTGTAGAAGGCATAAGAATCGACGTGCAGAATATCGTTTCAAACAGTAACGATTACATAACGGCGGTCACGGTTTACGGAACGGCAGTTGTTGTATAAAAAATAAAAATTAATTTTAAACGGAGGTATTATGAGAAAAAAATTGTTTAAGAAAAAGTTTTTATCGGTCGCTTTGGCTTTGGTTTTAAGTTTAACCTTTGCGGCTACAAGCTACGCCCACGGTTATACCTATTGGACGTCTAACACTAAAGTAGGCGTAGGACATTTCGCTTACGGCGAGACGGCGGGAGATTCAGATTCGGGGACTAACTATTCTTTGGTCCAGAGGTTTAACTACCACAATAATTTATTTCTCTTATCTTTAAGGGGTTCGTTTGGTTATGTTCCCGCAACTTATACTGGCGCCACGCAGGGCGGAACGGCCACGACGGGTAATGTTCACTATGCTTTAAATAATTTTTCAGTTGGCGCAGGTATTGATCCGCGTCTTATGAATGGGCTTATGCAGAATGAATTATATTTGTCTTTGGGCGATATGAATCACGACTTTATGGCGGCTAATTCGTCTTTTTCAGGAGGAGCAACCGGTTATGACGAAAGCTATCAGGTCAAATATTTAAGTCTTACGTATAAAAACATTTACGCTTTTACGCCTAAGGTTTCTAACGTATTTAAACTTGAATATCTTGACGGTTTTAACGGAACGGCCACTACTAAAGGATTGCATGGGTTTATAGGCGATTATTTTATCGGTAATAATCTTGAGTTTAACTTATCCGGAGAGAACGGTTATACGGTAGCCGAAGGCGCAAGATACAGACTTACCGATAATCTTTCTTTAGTCGGAGACATCTATTATTCAGCTTTGTTTTTTAAACATTCAAACACGAGCAACGTATTTTACGAGCCGTCTTCCATGACTCATCAGTACGGCGTTCAGATAGGCGTTCACTACGATTTTTAAACTTTCAGCGGCTTTTCTTTTTCGTAAATAGAAAAGCCGCTTTATTTTAATTAATATTCTTTTTTGAAGGAGTTAAAAAAATGCAGACAGTTAAAAAAATCAACGATTCAATTTCAAACTTTGAATTGAATTTAAAACAAAACACAAAGGCAAGAATTTTATTGATGTTTACCGTATTAGCTTTATTTGCGTTTGCTTTAATAGGTAAAAATGTTACCGCTGCGACCGTAAACGTAACAAGCGGCAGCTTTTCTGACCTTTATAATACGATAATGGGTTTCATATACGGCGGACCTGGTATTATAGTAGCGATATTAATGGGGCTTTTTGGTGTCGTAATGATGATATCCAAGCACTGGACGGTTTTCGTAGTCGTTATCATTGCTATCATAGTTTTCTTTCTTATACCGGAAATCGTATTGAGTCTTGCTTCGATGGGCGCCAGTTTGGCGGGAGCTGTTATCTAAGGAGGTAAGCGTGGAATTTAAAAGAATACCTAAATACATAGACGCCCCTATCCAATTTCTCTGGTGGGAAATGCAGGAAGGAATAATAATACTTTTGCTTACTTTCGGCAGTATTATTATTTTTCATCAGGCTATTTTCGGGGCTCTCATAGGAGTCGTAATAGCGGCTAAATACGCAAAATTTAAAGAGGAAAATATCAAAGGGTATTTTACCCATTTTTCGTACTGGTTCGGCTATTTAAACGTAAAAAAAAATATAAAAGCGTATCAAAAATTTATCATCAGGTAAAAAAGAATGCAGAAAAAAATCTTATTAATAGCTTTAACGGTCTGTCTTGTCTTTGCGGGAAACGCTTTTGCGAAGACAAGACAGCGGGCTTATAACTACGGCGCAACATACGTGCCGTCATTAACTTACGTATTTCAAAGAAATAAAAGCTTAACGAAGTTTCAAAAGCCGGTTAGCAAGACGGCGGACGGTTCGGTAGCGGGAGCTTTAAAAAAGATGGCGTATTTGCTTAAAGGAAACGCAAGCGCCATACATGTTGTTAAGTTTAAACCCGTCAAATTAACGGTTTACGGATTTAAATTTAATTCATTTGTAATAAATAAAATGCTTTCAAAAAAACTTAATAAAATTAAAAAGCTTATAGCCGGAAAAAAAATAAAAGTGAAATCTATAACCGGCTATACGGATCACTTCGGAACAAAAGCGTACAACAATAAATTGGCATTGGAAAGAGCCGAAACCGCAGAACGATTTTTGGGTCTTAAAAATATAAAAATATTCGGATACGGCAAATGTTGCTATATCTCTAAAATCAATCTCAAAGACAGAAGGGTTGTTATTTATGGAATGGAAAAATTTTAAACGTGAATTAGACAGAGCGATTTTGCAGACTTGGACTATGAGGATAGCGGTTATCGCTATGTCTTTGGTTATAATCGTTCAGATGTTTATGATATTCCGCTTGACGAGCAACTCAAAGACTATAATATTGCCGCCTAAAGTGAAAAAAGCTTTTTACGTGAGCGGTTCTCACGTTTCTAAAGGGTACGCTATAGATATGGGGCAGTATTTGTCCCAGACGCTTTTAGATTTAACGCCTCACAATTATAAAACGCAACTCAACCTTTTTTTGCAATTTGCCTATCCGCCTAACTATAATGCTTTAAAAACGGAACTTTTAGTGCAGATGAAAGCGCTTGCTACGCTTTCAGTTTCTCAGGCGTTCTTTCCTCAGACTATAAAGGTTAAACATCATATTATTTACGTCGGAGGAACTCTTATAAGGGTAATAACGGATAAGAGCAAAAGCTATCAAAAAACCTTAAAAATAAAATATTTAATTAAAAACGGAGAGTTTTATGTCCAGTCTATTTCATATCAAAAGAAAGCATATTAAGCATTATTTATTTTTATTTTCTTTAGCCGTTTTTTTTCTCGCAGCACCTCCGAGCGGTTACGCTCGTCCTTTGTATCCCGCGCCCCCCAAAGTAAAAAGCGGAGGCATAAAGGGCAGGCGTAGCCGTCCTAAAAAAACGGACAATGCCGTTCAAAAGAAAACTAATGTTGCGCTTCCGCCGTTGCCTGTCGAAAATAAAAAGTTATTAAATCTACCGGCTACGGTAAATGCGGTCCATATCAGCGTAAAATCCGGTCAGACCAAGACGATTTATCTGTCGAGGGCTTTTATTAACAGAATCAGCTTTAATCATTATATAGATTATGCCAGAACGTCAAAGACCGGCGACGTTTCCATAACGTTAAACGGCAAAGACGCCGTAGTCGTTTTTTCTCCCTATATGATAGAATCCGGAGCGGTTAAAAAAGTCGTATATCCTAAAATACCGAGTTCGGTTTTATTTAAATCGGGAAATTCCGTAGTATCGCTGCTCCTTATTCCTAAGAATATTCCGCCCCAGACTATTTACGTAAACAGCGTTTTAGGGCAAAAAAGTCGCTCTTTTCATTCAAGCGGCGGTTTTTCTAAATACGTGGCAAAAGTATTCAGGGATATTTACGCAAAACGGATTCCTAAAGGGTATATGCCTAAAAAAACGGATATAGTTTATAAATCCAATTATCCGCAAATAGCGATAAAACTTATAAAGAAATATAAAGGTAAATTTAGCGTTTACGAATATTTAATTAAAAATCTCTCTAATAACGAAATTTCTTTATCCAATAAAGAGTTTCTTTATCTAAAGAGCAATATCCTTGCTATTTCTTTATCCAACGAACATCTGTTTAAAAATACATTCACAAGACTTTTAATCATGGGGGAATAAAATATGTCTGACGATTTGAATTTAAATAACGACTTAAACGACGACGAAGACGGCGAAAAGAAAGGCAATGCTTTTATAGCTAATTTACGCTCTAAGTTTAAAACCGAAAAGTCGTGGCAGTTATTCGTAAAAATAGCGATGTTTAGCGGCGTAGCCGTTGTTGTTATAGTAATAGCTCTTTTATTTATGAGAAACAGGCCTGTTATGCTTAAGACAAAAAAATCTCCGGTAGCAAGTATAATAAACGTCAATAAATTATCTAAGCAAAGCTGGGTGGCAAAAGGCGAAAACCAGCTTCAGGAAAATAACGCCGAAATAAAAAATTTAGAAAAACAGAATAAAGTATATCAAAAAGAACTTCATGACGTTGCGGTAATTCATTCTACGAACGGCGCAAAAGGCGTAAGTAAAACGCCTAATCAGCCGCCAAGAGGGGTCTTTACGCCGCCGCTTCCGTTTAACAACAACAATAATAATTCTAAATTTGCGTCTCCGCCCGTCCCCGGCAAAAAGCCGCAGGTTCAAATAGTGCCGATAACAAACCCTATTAATACTATTTTAAATTCTTCGCCCAAGAATACCAAAAAAAATAAAAAAAAAAGTATCGGGGGTTTTTACGTTCCGGCGGGAACATTTACTCAAGGGATCCTTCTTAACGGTTTAGACGCCCCAGCGAGTATGAAAGGCAAGTCTAATCCTTATCCTACGATTATAAGGCTTACTAATTTATCGTTTTTGCCTAACCAATACCGCTTATCTATGAAAGGGTGTTTCGTTATAGCCGAGGGTTACGGGTCGCTCTCAAGCGAAAGGGTATATTTAAGGACTACCGATTTGTCCTGTATAGTCAAGGGCGGGAATAAACATATATCCGCTCCTATTAAAGGCTATATCGTAGGCGAACACGGCAAAGTCGGATTAAGAGGCAAGGTCGTAACGAAACAGGGAGCAATACTCGCAAGAGAGTTTATGGCGGGAATTATGCAAGGGTTTGCCAATGTCGTGAGTATGCAGTCGGAAACTATGAGCTATTCGGCATTAGGTTCTACTTCTACTATTAATCCGTCTAACGTAGGCGAAGCGGGATTAGGTCAAGGTTTAAGTACTGCTGCGGGAGAACTCTCTAAATTTTATTCTAAAATGGCGAATTCTATGATGCCTGTGGTAGTCGTAGGCGCAGGGAGAAAATTAACGCTGGTATTAACGCATGGATTTTATGCGACTTATAAAAATAATATCGAAAGCAATAAATCTAATAATAAACCTAATAAAAAGGGGGCTAAAAAATGAAAAAATTATTTATTTTAACCTTAATGGCGGTATTTTCTTTAACGGTTAATGTTTATGCTATATCTTTAAATACTATTCAAGCAATACTACCGCATACCAAAATTTCTAAAGTTTTAACTACGCCTATTCAAGGACTTTACGGGGCTTTAATGCCTAACGGACAGATAGTTTACGTCTATCCGTCTAAAAAACTCTTAGTATTCGGTCAGATTTGGACTAATACCGGCAAGAATTTAACTAACGAATCTATGGCGGGCATTCAGGCGTCTAAAGCGGAAAAGATTGCAAAATACGTTGATTTGGCAAAAGCCATTAAGATAGGACACGGTCCGGTTAAAGTAATAGAATTTGCAAATATAGACTGTCCTTATTGCAGGGCGTTTGAAAGACTTACCACAGAGTCGAAAAGATTAAGAAATAAAATGACGAGATATTTATTTTTAATACCGCAGCCGTCCATACATCCGCATTCTACAGAAATGGAACTCTATTATTTTACTAAAATGCAGCATTTAAATAATAAACAAAGAGTGGCCTTATTAAACAAGATAATGGTAAAACAAGTTTATTTAACCAAGTCTGGCAATATACCGCCTAAATTCAAGCAGTCTACCTATGCGATGAAAAGGCTTGAATATGATACCGCTTTGGCGCAAAAATTCTCTATTTTCGGAGTGCCGTATTTCATAATAAAAAATCAGGCGGTTTTAGGGCTTAATATAGGTAAAATTTACAGCCTTTTAGGTATTAAAACCGTAAACGTCAAGAAAATTCAGAGCAATATCTTTAAAAATTTTAAATAATATGGATAAAGAAAAAGAAAAACAAATCAAGACGGTTAAAATTAAAAAGAAAAAATTAATTAAAGCGGGGTGTCAATAAAATGCTTAAAAATAAAAAATTTAAAATAGCAGGAATATTAGCAGGCGTAGGTTTTGTGATGCTTGCTTTTTCCGGTTGCGCTATGCTTCCGTATTCAAGTAATTATTCTTGTCCTGAGGCAAAATCCGATATGGGCAACTGTTCGTCTTTGGTAACTAATTACAAGGCGTCTCTACATCCCGCTCTATACGCTAAATTAGAAAAACAAAAAAAGGCAAAAGTTAATTGCCCCGTATCCTTAAGACATACGAAAGCCTGCGAAGAAATGGGAAATAGCGGCGTTAAAACCGTTAAGGCGGGTAAATATAATTTTAAGAAATCTATATCAGTATCGCAGTATCTTCTAAAATATATGCTTAAAACAAGCACTCCGCCTTTATATATTCCTGCGGTAATTAAAAAGATATGGATACTTCCGTATTCCTCTAAAAAAACGTTTCATAGCGGACAGGATATATTCGTAGTCGTTCGTTCGGGCAGATGGCTTTACGGAAATTATTTGTTTAAAAAATATAAAAACGACAAGTTAAATATGTTCAGAATCAGACGCTAACAGGAGAAAAAACAATGCAGCCGTTGCTAAAAGATACAGCTTCAAAATATACGCATATTTCCGAAGTATTGCCGTATTCATGGTATAAAGAAGACGAGCGTATTTATATTCATAATGACGGAATAGCGGGAAGCATACTTGAATTATCCCCCTCTATAGTAGCGGCGGATACTACCGCTTTTGAATCCATTTTAGATATGCTCGTCCCCGGTGCCATAATACAGTTTATGTTATACGGCTCCCCTAATATTACAAACGAACTTGATATATTCGCCTCGCAAAAAGAAAGGGCAAAAGAAGAACCTTTATACGGCGCTCTTATAAAAAACTACGTCGATTTTTTGGATAATAAGACGAAGGATAAAATCAACAATCTTATGGAAACGAAGCTTAAAAACCACAGGCTTTTTATTTCTATTACTATGGAAAAAAGCCTCGACAGGCTTAGTATGATTACCGAATCCATAGAAAATATTTTAAGTACTAAAGGCTATTATCCGAGAAACGTAAAACCTTCCGAATTTCAAGCTTTAGTTTATGAAATTTTGAACATGAACCACGACTTCAGGGATATACCGGAATACGACGACAGAGTGCCTCTTGCAAGGCAAATGCTTGCCCCCGATACTTTAATAGATACGAGAAATAAAAAATACGTTATATCGGACGGCGTTTACTGGGCTTCTTTAGAACCGGTGCATCTGCCTAACGAAACAAACATCTGGATGTTTTCTTCGAGGTTGGGCGATTATTTGACTCCGAACGTCGATAAGCAGCAATTTTATACGCCTTTTATAATAACTGCTTCTTTTGCCATGATTTCAAATAAAAAAGCGGCGGGTATTAAAGGCAGGCAGTCTGCTACAATGGCTCAGGATATGCCTGCAAATTTATTTCCAAGACATAATAAGAAGAAAGCGGATGCTTTACATACTGTAAAGAAAATAGAAGAGAAACAAAAACTCGTTCAGTTTTCACTGAACGTGCTTGTTTCGGGAAAAAACGAAAAAGAGGTAAAAAGAAGCGTAGATACGGTAAAGTCCTATTGGGACTCCGGGGCGCCGCAGCAAAGAATTAAGCTCGGACACGTCGCAAGAATAGTCCCCGTCAATTTCTTTTCGTCATTGCCTATGGCAATGAACAGCGAATATTATACTATTACGGAAAATTACATAACGCTTTTCACCGACGAAGCGGCGCAGTTTATACCTTCAGAAGCCGACTGGGCGGGGACTAAGACGCCGACGATCCCTTTAATATCGAGAAGGGGACAGTTAATGGAGTTTGATTTATTCGATTCTCCTGACAATTACAACGGATATATAGTCGCTACGTCCGGCGCCGGTAAATCCGTATTTATAAACTATTTAACGCTTATGTATCTTTCAAGGGGCGATACGGTTTTTACGTTCGATATAGGGCGTTCTTACGAAAAGCTTTGCGAATCAATAGGCGGACAGTGGATAGAATTTAACCTTAATAATCCTATATCGATAAACCCCTTTTCCGAAATAAAAACGCAGAAAGATTTTGAGGAGAACTGGGAATATCTGAGGGATTTTATTTATTTTATAGGCGCTTCGCTCTCAAAAGACTATTCCGACCAAGTGGAAAAATTAATAAAGTCATATATCGACGGCGCATTGACGGAGCTTTGGAACGAGTATAAAGAAAAACTCGAAATAACGCATATATCTGAATGGTTTTTTGGCAGCGAAGACAGGGAGTTAAAGAACTTTGGGCAGCAGCTTAAACCTTATACCGCTACCGGAATTTACGGCAAGTTTTTTACCGGAAAATCTTCTATAGATTTTACTAAGCCTTACGTCGTTATGGAACTTGATACTATCGAAAATATGCAGGAATTAAGAGACGCCGTTATTATGATTATGATATTTCATTTAACGAATAAAACTTATCACGGCGGTATTTCTAAATCAAGAGTAATATGCTTTATCGACGAAGCGCATAAATTTTTAGGCACGTCTCATAAGATTGATATTTTTATAGAACAGGCGTACAGGCGTTTCAGAAAGCACGGAGCTTCTATAGTTATAGCTACTCAGGGCTTTGACGATATTTATTCGGTAAACGAAAAATCTATATCAAGAGCCGGCAGGGTTATTATAAACTCAAGCTCTTGGAAATTCTTTTTAAAACAGACGGAAGAATCTATTAACGCTTTAAAACTTTCTCAATTAATAAGTTTTTCCGAAATGGATTATCACGTTTTAAGGTCGGTTTCTAATTTTAAGCCTTATCATTCCGAAGTTTTTATTAATACGCCTTTCGGCGTAAAAGTAGTGGCAAGGATAATGGTTGATAGGTTTATGTATTATCTGTTTACTACGTTCATGGAAGACAAGTTAAGACTTAAGAAATATACCGATAAGGGGCTAAGCATGGTTCAGGCGATAGAGTCGGTTATAGCCGAAGACAATGCAAAAGAAAAAAATAAAAATTAATTTTTAGGAGGTATTTGTGGAACAGCAGGAAAAATCGGTAAAAAAACAAAAAACTTTTAGCAAGATAAGCGTTTTGATTTATGCAATATCTTTTTTTGCAATTTTAGTATTGACATTATTTGTTAATATTGTATATATTAAACATATGGGAGCGGGCGGAACTAAAATTTACGCCTTGAATTTAAAAAAACTGACGGATTTAAAAAGGCAGGAAATTCATAAAGAAATATTAAGACATCCTACATCTACCACTCCTAAAATGATAAAAGGAGAGATAACTGATTTCGTAAAGGACATCGATTTGGATACTAAAGTTTACGAGTCTAACGGCGTCATAATAGTAAAACAAGCGGTAATAGGCGGCAAGGGATATGAAGACATTACGGGAAAAATTGAAAGCAGGCTTAAAGAGCAAAAGGTTTTATAGTATTTCTGCGCTTATACTATTTTTTGCTTTCTTCTATCTTATCATAAGCCAGTTTTACGCCTTCGGAATATCCAACACTCCGTCCATGGATACCTATTTTTTTATTAACGAAAAATATACCGCCTTGCGTCCTGCAATAAAGGACGGCAAGGCGGTAGTTTTTCCTGCGCCTAAAAGATTTTTTTTATGGAAAAAATATTATGAAGCCAACGGACTTCATTATCCTAAAAAGGATTTGCTGGTTAAATACGTAGCTTGCACGCATGGACAGATATTAAATACCGTAGGCAGAAAAGACTATTGTAACGGAAGATTTATAGCCGAGATACCAAAGTATGCGGTTTTAATACCTATGCCTCATATGAAAATAAAAGGTTTTCCGGTCTGGCATAATTATAAAATACCCGCCGGTTATTTTTTTGCCGCTTCCCCGGATAAATACGGATTAGATTCGAGATACTTCGGATTAGTTAAAGATAGCGTTGTTAAATATAATACTATACCGCTTTTTCCTAAGTCGGTGATACGCTGATGCTGTTACTTTCAAGTATTTTGCTTTTGGCTTTTTCATTTTTTTTTTATTCATGGATTTCGGCGTATATTCTTTAATTTTTGTATTATTGTCGGGTTTTAATTTTTTTATCTCGTATGATGTTTATAACTTCGCTATAAATATAAAAAAAGAATTCAGTAAGACTGAGAAAAAAATTGCAAGATTAAAAGATACGGCGGAAAAAGACCACTTGACCGGAGCGAATAACAGAAGAACATTCGATAAATATTTAGAAGAAGTTTATAAAGAATCTCAAGTTAGCAACGAGCCTTTTTTTGTAGTTTTTTTCGATATAGATCATTTCAAGAAATTTAACGATACATATGGACATGAGGCGGGAGATAAAGTGCTTAAAATATTTGCGCAGACTATAAATAAAAATATAAGGAAAAACAGCGATGTATTTTTCAGATATGGTGGCGAAGAATTTGTTTTGGTGTCGTCTAATCATATAAGGAACTCATTACAGGAGGCAAGGTTTTTAACAAAGAAATTAAAAGACGCCGTAGAAAAGATAAGAATACCGGATTTACCGAAAATAACCTGCTCAATGGGCGTGGGTTTTTTTGACAGCGGTAAATCAAAAGAGGAAATACTAAAAGAAGCGGATAATAACGTCTATTTAGCAAAAGAAAATGGAAGGAATAGGATATACATTACGAAAGATATAGCAGTTGTTTGATTTTAGGAGGGTTTATGTATAAAAATTTAAAATTTAAGATAGCGTCTTTGCTCTTATCTTTTTTCTTGATTGCGACGCCTACGCTTGCGACCGTTAGTTATTATGTTCAGCCGGCATATGCAGGGATAAATTCATTCGTTTCCGCAGGTCTTAACGGTGCCAATTCCGTATCTAATAGCGGTGGAGCAGGGGTATTTCATACGCAAGGCGAAAATATCTATGCTTTAGGTTATAGTAACGTAAGATTTAATACTGCGGGTCAGAGCTTGCAGTTATTTACCATAACCCCGCCTAATTTCTCGATAGGATGTTCAGGTATAAGCGCCGAATGGGGAGCGTTTGCAATGCTCGGTTCTCATTTAATGCAAGTCCTACAGTCTATCATCCAATCGGGTGAAGTATTGGTATTTGCTTTCAATATGGTTTTAGGCGTCCTATGCAAGCAGTGCCAGACCATTATGAATCAGATAGAAGCTATTGCCAATAAGCTTAACGGGCTAAATTTTAATTCCTGTCAAACGGCCGAAGCGATGGGCAACCTTGCCGGAGCGGAATTAGGAAATATGATAGGTAAAACAGGCGTAGCGGGTGCTACAAACGCTTTCGCCGACCAAGTTAGTAATACTTTAGGCAATGTTTCTAACGCTGTTGGAAACTTTGTAAATACCGTCAACGGCGCTATGAACTGCGCTTCGACTGAAGCAGGAGCGCAGGCGCTAGTAAACTCAGGATTTTCGAGTTGCGGACAGAAGGCGGCCGCAAGTCAATTTCAAGAGGGGTCTCTCTTAAGAAATTCTTTGTTGCAGGCGCATATCGGTTTAATAGACGGAACAAAACCGGGTACAGGCGGCGCAAATGATTTGATAGGAGTTTTAAGGGGGCAGTTTATAGGGGATGTCGTCGGTTATGCGTCTGCGGCTAAAAAAGGAGAACCTGTTGTTAGAATGTTTTCTCCCGCCGAGGTCGTTACTACTAACCCGACAGGAAATCAATTAACGAGTTTATTTGGCATGTTGATGTTCGGAAGTAAAAATGTAACTTCTATGGTAATTCCTTTTCCTCCGTCCGGTTCCGTTACAAATGCTACAAGTCTATCCAGTCTTGAAGAAGTAACGCCTAATATGTGTTTTCAGGGTTTTGCGTTTTATTATAAGAGTTATTTAAATCAAATTATGCAAAGTTACTTCGGCGAGTCTAATTTTTTAAACGTCGGCAGCGGACTTTGTGGAACTTATGTGGCAACATTGTCTCAATCGCAAATGGATAATCTCATAACGCAATCTTCCGTCCCTGTGCTGTTAGTTCTTAAACTTGCATATGTCAATAACGATCCTGCCATAGTAGAAACAGCAGCCGATTTAATGGCTGCGGGTTACGCGAGAAGTCTTTTTAGCGATATATTAAAGGCGGTAGAGATCAACGTTATGGCGGCAAAAAATTTAGACAGAAAGAAAAAAACGCGCATATGGAATATTTATGTAAATCAGGTCAAACACGTGCAGAGCGCTATCGATAAAATGTATGATACCTATGAATCTACGCTTCATATTCAGCAGGCTAATTTAAAATATTACGCTAATCTAAATAAGGCGTGGGTAAGTTCGCTATCGCAATATGGGCTTGCTGGAAATTACAACTATAATCCATAATTTTTGGAGTTTTTATGTATACGGTTTACGCTTTCGGAAACGGCTATCTGCTTTACGGAATGTTTCAGGCGATAGCCTTGTTTTTTAAAAATAATAATATCGGGGTTCTGTTTACTATATTGGCTTTAATAGCGGCGATTTATTATGCTATCAGGGTTACTATCTATCATCAGCATTCGCTACTTTCTACGGCTAAATACGTTATAGTTTTCAGTATAATACTAACGGGGCTCGTTTATAATCAGACTACCGTAATTATTAACGATGTTTCAAATCCCGCGGCTCCTACAAACGCCCAACCTATAAGTAACGTTCCTTGGGGAATAGCGGTTTTATGGTCGGATTTTACGACTATTCAATACGGGCTTGCCAAAGATTTTACTAATGATTTTTCAGTTCCTGCCGGAGATAATATGCTGTCCGAAGGTTTAGGCGTTTCCATAATTCAGCAGGCGGACAGCGCCACTATTTCGACGTCTAATTCCTATCTTTATCAGGATTATAACCAGTATATTTCAAACTGCGTAGCGCCGGGAATATCCGCCGGATATTTAGACGTTTCCGAACTTTTGGGAGCCGGAGACGCAACCGATACCGCGTCCCAAACTTATAACTCTAACGCCGCAAACAGCATTTGGACGGTTATGAGCACTTACACGTCTAATACCGCAACCGGCGGGGGCGGCAATCTGCTTACGGAATGGTATTCAGGTAGTTCCCCAACTTCCGTTACCGAAACGGCTTCGGGTCAAAGCGATCCCGGCGGAACGACAACCACTTGTTCTCAGGAAACTACTTGGCTTCAAACTGCCGTTCAGGATTATATAACAAATAACGCAGGTCCGGCTATAGCGGGCGGTTTACAAATGGCTTCCTTTTCCGACCTGTCAAATGCCATAGGCGCGGTTAATCCTTATATATTTAATATGCAGCAGGGCGGTCAGGCTCAGCTTATGCAGGCGATAGGCGTCAATATGTATGCTCCCGCAATTTTAAAAATGGCTCAGGCGTCCGATTCAAACGCTTCTTCTTTGGCCGTAGCAACCGGAACGGGGGTAACATCTACTAAAACGGGCATGATGGAGTCCGGCATACTTGCGGGCAAATATATGCCGATAGTTTTCGGCATATTCGAAGCGATTTTACTCGGCGCTTCCGTTATTATTTTTATTCTTATTTTAACGCATATGGGCGTGTCATACCTTAAGCTCTTATTTCAGCTTATGATTATGATTACGATTTGGCCGTCTTTGACCGCAATATTTAATTATATAACGCAGCTTATAATTCAAGCGCAGTATCAACCTATTGCAGGTTTAGGCTATTCCGTTTCCGGAAGTGGAACGGTAAATTCTTTCCTTGCTACATCCTTGTCTTGGATGGGTTATTTCTCATGGTCGGTTCCAATGGTTGCCTATATGATAGCCTCAGGTTCCAGTTACGCCGTCGCAAGCGTAGTCGGCGGAATGGACAGCGCCATATCTAAAAACGCTTCGGTTAAAGGAGCAGAAGCAGGATTAGGCAATATGACGGCGGGGCAGATTAAAGATAATATCTATCTTGCTAATGGGACGAATGTCACGAACGTTCAAAATACGGGATATAGGGCAAGAAATTTTACAAACGAGCACGGCGCAAATACAGGAGAGCAGATAATCGACGGTATGAAAGTAAATACCTATGAAAACGGAGGACATGAATATGCGTCCGTCCAGGCGGGAAGTGGTGCTACTGCTACATTGGAAAAAGGTTCTGACGGATGGGGCTTTACAAACGTTTCTAGCAATATGAGCGCTAACGAGAGAAAAGCATTAGAAACAGATATTAAAACCAACTTAACGCATGAAGAAAGAGAATTGAACAGCAGATCTCAGTCTGTTACTAAAGCTTCCGACAGCATTATAAACAGATATAATAAATATGAAGCTTCGCAAGGCAATACCTCTACTTCAGGACATATTCAAACCGTTAAGGTTTTTAATTCAACGAAGAACGGACAAAATACGACGACGGCGCATAATACTACTACTGGAAAAAATGGTACTGTAGGATTAGAAATAGATGGCATAGGAGGTGCTGTAACTACTGGAAGCAGCCATTCCGTTAATTCGGCTCATACGACGGCAACGGCTTCCGGCGTTGCTCGGAATACAGGCACGCTGCATCAAGATTTAGCGACTATAGCAAGCAAACATATTGCTGGTATTAGTAACGATGCAAGACATGAGTTAAGCCAAGTTAATAGATTAGAACAAACGGAGTCTAAAATTAAGGATTTAAAGCAGGAACTTGGAGAAGTGCAAACTGGAACGATGGGGGTTACGGGAGGCGTAACGCCGGCATTTTTAAACGCCACACATACGGGTAAAGGCGGTCTCTCCAATTTTGTCGGACAGTTTTCAAATTTTGTTACCGATTCTAAACATTTATCGACTATGGCTCCAGTATTGCAGCAAATGGCAAATTTTGGAGATAAAAGCGCAATGATTCCTGGAGTTAATGCTGGCATCAATGCAGGAGGAAAAGTTCTTCATTCGGCGACATCTTCGGTTCCTACAAATATATCTGGTCAGGTAAAACATGCTCAAGGCGTAATTAACGGCAATTTTAACAATAACGGCGGCAATTATGTTAATTTAAATAATGCGGCGAGTAATGCTTATAATCTTCCGTTGCCAAGTATAGGCTCAGTAGGCGAACCGACGGGGGCTACGAGTCATTGGGTTAATAAAGAAGCAAATCCGGCGGCAATGCAGTTTTTACAAAACAATGATCCGTTTGCGCCAGGTTTTAACGGGGGCAAAAAAGATTTTATTAATACAGGAGTTGATCAGGGATTAGGAATAGTTGACGGAGTCGCTGTTTCAACCGTAGGTGTTTTTTCTCAGTCGGGCGCTGGTTATTTATATAATCAATTTAAACAAGGCGGAAAAAATTTATCTAACCCAGGAGCGTTTAACGAAGGACTTAACTTAACGAGTTATGGTGATATTAATCTTAATAGTTTCAATAATAGTATTAATACCGGATTTAATATTGCGAAAGGACAAATGGTTCATCCTTTTGGATTAACGGCGCCAGGTCAACATTAATCTATTTCATATTTTTATGATATAATTTATTAAAATAACATTTTTTTAAAGGGGGCTAATTATGTATGGAATCGGTTATCCTGAATTAATTATTATCGGCATTGTCGTTTTGCTTGTTTATCTTTACAAAAGAAGCAAAAATGCGGCAAACAAAACTTATTCATCGCATAAAACAGGCGATAAGCCTGAATTAAGCAAAAAGGCGTATTATACGATATTTGCCGTTGTTTTTACTGTTTTAGGAATTATATTTAAGTGGTTTATTCCACTTTTAGGCGATATGTTTTTCGCCGCCGGCGGAGTTTTAATCTTAGCTTTAGTTTTAGGAACTATATTAGGCGTGGACTTTGAGATGACGGAAAAACAGCATATAGCAAAAATCGTTTCGGATATTTCAAAAGAAGCTAATAAATACGATAAAGATTAATTTTTTTTTCAAACTAATTTCCGCATTGCGGACACAGCAAAAATGCAGATAAAACCGTTTGCTTTATTAAACATATTTGAAAGAAAATCTTTAAGTTTAATAGACGACCCGCCTGCTTTATTTATTTTTAAAAACGGCAAAAATAAAACATCTATTAAATACGACGATATTTACGATATAAAATACGGCAGCTCTTTTATTTTTTCTACAATAGTCGTTATTTTGAATAATCGCCCCAGCATTAAACTGTCTTTTGTTCTGAATATAACTATAGATAATTTTTTGCATTCATTATCCCCTAAACTCAAATCTCTTTGTCTTTTAAAGTTAAACGATTTAGGAATAGAAATCTTGCGTTCCGATTACAAAGATTTAATGTCTCAGGACAAATATGTCGCATATTCCGATATATCTTTACTTAAAGAAAAATACGGCGCTTTAGTAAACTACTGTTCCTATCTTGTAAAATCTTCTATGTATAAATTGCTTGACGACGCCGATTTATCCCAAAAAATAAAAAACATAGCAGAATTTAGATTTACGGAAGAAATAGAAAAAAGAAACGCCGAATATATAAAATCGGAAAAAAATAAATATAAAAACCTTTTCTTTAGCGCAAAAGGCAATGAGCTTACCGAGGAGCAGAAAAACGCAATTATAACGTTTGAAGACAGAAACCTTTTAATTGCAGCGGCAGGTTCCGGTAAAACCGAAACTATGCTTTATAAATTAAATTATATTCTGAAAAAAGGTTTATATGAACCAGAACAGATACTTCTATTGGCTTTTAATAAAAAAGTCAGGGAAGAATTAATTAAAAGAGCAGGTTTAATCGGCATTGATTTAGGAAGGGGAAATATTCATACTTTTCATTCTTTTGGTTTTTTGGTTATAAATAAATCAGGAGACGGTACGGTTTCGGTAGCCGACGAAAATTTTGCGAACAGATTTATTAGAAATTACGCTTCCGTCAATAAAAAATTCTTCGGTTATTATGTTGAATTTGTAACCCGCTATTTATCTGATTTAAAAGAAACTGCCGAACCCTACGCCGAATACAATGATTT
Organism: Candidatus Acidulodesulfobacterium acidiphilum; assembly: GCA_008534395.1. Taxonomy (NCBI): domain Bacteria; phylum Candidatus Acidulodesulfobacteriota; order Candidatus Acidulidesulfobacterales; family Candidatus Acidulidesulfobacteraceae; genus Candidatus Acidulidesulfobacterium; species Candidatus Acidulidesulfobacterium acidiphilum. Next base: position 7,311 of record SHMQ01000002.1, on the reverse strand, counting down.
ATTGGAAAGAGACAGATATAAAAAAGCTGCAACCGGCAAAGATATCCGTTATAGGACCATAAAAGGCGAATATGTTAAGTCTTATCAAGAAGCGGTTATAGCAAACTATCTATACGTAAACGGCGTCAACTATCAATATGAAAAGCCTTATTTTTCAAAGAATAAAAAACAGATTGTCGCTAATCCTGATTTCTATTACCCTGATGCAGATTTATATCACGAGCATTTTGCCGTTGACAACTGCGGTAAATCGGTTTTCGGGGAAGAATATATAGAAAATATGGATAGAAAAATAAAACTTTACAAAAAAGACAAAATAGATTTTATTGCAACCACGAGCGGTATGTTTTTTTCAGGCAAACTATTTGGCTATCTTAAAAAAGAACTCATTAAGAGAGGTTTAAAACTTGTTCCTAAATCCGTATCGGAAATCAACAGGGATTTAGGTAGAATAGGGGAGAATAAACTGAACGACTTGCTCGTCTGTTTCCTTGATAATTTTAAGGACAGGCAAATTAGCCTTGATGAATTAAAACGAAAAGCCAAATCTATTAAGTTTTCATACGGCAGGAAAAGAAATATTTTGTTTTTAAAAATGTTCGAAGAAGTTTATAGCGCCTACGCAAACGAACTTAAAAGCAAAAACATGATAGACTATACCGATATGGTAATAAAGGCCGCAGAAAGCATTAATTCCGGCGATTTTACCCCAGATTATAAACTTATCATGATAGATGAATTTCAGGATATTTCGGATTCTAAGTTTAATATGGTTCAAGCAGTTTTAAATAAAAACAAAGACGCGAAACTTTTTGCGGTTGGCGACGATTATCAGGCTATTAACGGTTTTGCCGGAGCCAATATTAAATATATCTATGACTTCGATAAATATTTCAAAAGCTGCGGTTACGGCACAAAAACTAATTTTTTAACGAAAACTTTCAGATGTGACAAGGGAATAGTCGATTATTCTTCCGAGTTTATTCAGAAAAATCCGAACCAGATTAAAAAGAGCATAATCGCAAATACAAATTCCGAAGATGATGCCGTCGTAATAGTAAACTATGAAAAAGAATCGGATATATTTACCGATATAGAAAAATATTTAAAGGACGAAAAAAATAAAACCGTATATATTCTTAACAGAAAAAACGGCGCATATTTAAAAAAAGAACTATACGCTCTTGAAATCGACAGGCTTAAAGATGAATTTAAAAAACAGCATATAACCGTATTGAACGATACTATTCACGGGGTTAAAGGACTTGAAGCGGATATTGTTTTTTTGATTTATGCGAATAAAAAAAATATTCCTTCCGAAAACGCAAGCGATTCTATTCTTGATCTCGTATCCGATACCGTTAACGAATATCCTTTTGCAGAAGAAAGAAGGCTTTATTATGTAGCATTAACAAGGGCGAAGGAAAAAGTAATAATTTACACTAATAAAAAATACGAGTCTTCGTTCCTAAAGGAAGATAATACTATATAACAATATATAGCATATACCACTAACTAATTTTTTCCGTATAATATCTTTTTGTTTAATTTTTGTATTGACAAACATTTATTAAAGTGATATTTTTTAACTAATCTATAACTTTAAGTCCCCGTCCGTAAGGGCGGGTAGTTCACGTAAACTTTTATTTTTTTAATTTTTTTCATGACGAGAATAACTCATATTATAGCCGGTTTAACCGTCACCGCCGCCTATATCGGCGTTAGCGGAAGTCACGCCCCTATAAATACCGTTCCTCTCTTATTAACGGGAATGGTAGGCGGTGTTTTGCCGGATATAGATTTAATACTGGGAGACTCAAGAAAAAAAAATACGATATGGAAGCACAGAGGCATTGCTCATACGCTATTATTTCTTGCGGTTTGTATTTTCGGCATTATTTATTTAAAAGGAAGATATATTCATTACGATATAAACCTTAAACCTGAAATAACCGTTTTTACGCTTGCCTTTCTTTCTCATCTATTCCTCGATAGCCTCACTATGGAAGGCGTTCCGTTTTTGTATCCTATTACGAAAAAAGGATTTTGCCTGCATTTATTCAGAGTTGGGACTATTCAGGAATACGGACTTGTTACTTTGCCGTTGCTTGCGGTTTTAATTGTACTTGTTTTAAATTTTGTGCCAAAGGCGGATATATACGCATTAACTCACAATCAATATTTTATACGAAAATTTTTGTAGTTTTCTGGAGGCAATTTTGGAACTAAAAAACAGTCAACCACCCGCGGATAAATCCGCAGGCTTGCAAAAGCCGGTTGATAAGGGAGATTAAATTATGTTTAATCAGCAGTTATTCAAGAGAACCTATAAGGCACACACCTACGGATATCGGGAATTGACCCGTAAAACGCAAGTCCGTAGCAACTGTGGTCTGTTATTAAACAATCCTGAGAGGGTAATGGATAGTGTGACAGACTTAAAAACCTTGAATAACATTCCCGATGCGTATCTAACTTCAACTAACAGGAGGTTTTAAAAACGATTATGTTAGTCTATGTTTTAAGTATTGACGGTAAACCGTTAATGCCGTGCAAAGCGGCTAAAGCAAGAAAACTTTTAAAGCAAGGCAGGGCTAAAGTGGTTAAAAGAACGCCTTTTACAATTCAGCTTAACTTTGATTGTGAAAATCAGGTTCAAGACGTCAAATTAGGCGTCGATACCGGCTATAAGCACGTCGGATTATCGGCGGTATCAAGCGATAAAGAGCTTTTTCGCTCCGAAGTAGAATTACGAACCGACATACAAAAGCTCTTATCGGAGAAAAGGCAATACCGCAGGACGAGACGCAATAGGTTATGGTATCGCAAGGCTCGTTTCTTAAACCGTGGTATTAAAGCCGGTTGGCTCGCTCCGAGCGTAGAACACAGGCTTAACGAGCATGTTAAAGCGGTAGATTTTGTTAAGTCTATATTGCCTGTATCGGAGATTACCGTCGAAGCCGCTGTTTTCGATATCCAGAAAATTAAGAATCCGGATATAACGGGAACGGACTATCAGAACGGCGATCAAAAGGACTTTTGGAACGTAAGGGAATACGTTCTTTACAGGGACGGTCATAAATGCCAAGCTTGTAACGGCAAGAGCAAGGATAAGGTATTAAACGTTCACCACATCGAAAGCCGTCAGACAGGCGGGGATAGACCGGATAACCTTATAACATTATGCGAAAGTTGCCATAAGGCGTATCATAAAGGCAAGATAGAGCTTAAAGTCAAGAAACATAAAGCCTTTAAAGCTGAAACTATTATGTCTATCCTGCGCTGGAAGATAGTTAATAAGCTGCGGGAGTTAGGCAACGCCGTTAGCATTACTTACGGCTACCTTACCAAGTCCTCAAGGATAGCGTTAAAACTCGAAAAGAGCCACGCTAACGACGCCTTTTGCATAGCAGGCGGGAGCGGACAGGAAAGGACGGACAATAACTATTTCATTAAATACGTCCGCAAGTGTAACCGCTCTTTATTTAAGGCTAACCTGCTTAAAGGCGGTAAAAGAAAGGTTAATACCATTAAACAGGCTTTTGGTTTCCACAGGTTTGATAAGGTATTATACGGCAAGATAGAGTGCTTTATTTACAGCTTAAGAAGTTCAGGCTATTTTGATTTAAGGCTTTTGACCGGAGAAAAAATCAACGCTTCGGTTAAATATATAAAATTAAGGTTGATTGAAACTTTTAAAACAAGGAGGATAGCTCTCCTCCCTTGTATGGGGGTATCCGAGCTATGAATAATGATGATTTCGATGGTATGTTTAATCAAGGCTCAGGCACTCCGGGCGTTATGATGCCCGAAAAAAAGAAAAAAGTTCTAACATTTATGGAAGTTATAGACCAAGTGCAAAAATGGAGAGCTATAGAATTAGAGGGCGTTAAATTGCAAACAGACAGATTTACTTATAAAGACAGGCTTGAGTATATGAACGTAGGAATGAAACACGGTTCTTTTGAACTGCTTTTTACTTTACTCTTATTTCCTCTGCTTGCCTTTATAATACCTGATTACGTATATTTTTTTACCGGACATCCGATAGGGTTATTTAAGCAGGTTCTTTTAATATCGGTTGCGCTTCTTCCGCTTATAGCTTATTTAATGCTTTGCCTGACCCTTGCAAGCCTTTATACGGGAAGAATAACCAAAATAGCTATATTATCCCTTCTAACGGGAAGAACGGTTATGATAGGGCTTATAGGCGGTTTTTCAATAGTTGTTTTTTATCTGCTTTATAAATTATCCGGCTTTGTCTCGATAGGGCATTATTTCGTTACTTTTTTTTCTTGGGCAAAATTCATAGACAGAAGTTTGCCGCAGAAAAGGGTTTATTACTCTTTGTTGTTTTATAAATTAATAAGGCCGTCTTTTTTCGACCTTATGGTAAAAAGCGCTTTGGTTTACGGAATAAGCGCATTTATTCCTTTGTTTACCGTGGGATGTAAAGCTTGGTATATAAAATATACTTGCAAGTCAAAAAAATCATAGGAGGATTAATATTATGCTGGAGAATCAAGAAGAACTACAAGAACAAACCACTGAGACGGCAGGCGTTCAAACGGAAGAAACCGTTAATCAAGACAATGCGGATATTCAAGAACCGTCGCAAGAAAATCCAAATCCTGAAAATAATCAGGTGCAGCCGGTATCCGAAAAAATAAAATCTTTAAACACGATTTTAGGGTACGTAGCGGTCAATAAGCCTATAATATTCGACAAATGCGTAAAGACGGGCGCAGTGGCGATGTCGATATTTGAGCTTCTAAAAATGGATTTCGACTTGATTAAAAGCGGTAATAATGAAGAAGCCAGATTAGAAAAAGAAGATTTAGTGGTAGCTTCGTATATGGCTAATAGCGGTCTTATCGGCATACCCGAATATATTTTATATAAGGGAGATTTAACTGGAGGCGAATACGATATGATGAAACAACATACTAAGTTATCGGCTAATTCGGCATTACCAATATCTCCCGTTTCGACGTTGGCTATTTTAGACCACCACGAATTGCCTTTAGCAAAAGGCTACAACAAAAAGATGACGGGAGTTTCGAGAAGCGCTTATGTTATCGGCATAGCCGACAGGTTCATCGATGATGCTCATATGACGAGTTCTTTGAATAAACCCGCAAAGTCAAGATACGATGCTGTCAGCAATGCAGTAAGTATGTTCGATAACACGTCTCAGATATTTTCGGTAGAAGAAATTAATGCTATTGCTGCTTTATTGCTAAATATAAATATTTAGGGGGGACAAAAATTGAAAAAAATATTTTTTTTTACGGTTTTAGTTCTTTCTTTTATTTCGATGATTTCGCTTGCTCATGCCGACGTATATTCTAATTTACAGAAACTTGACGAAGCCGCTTATATAGCCGGTAAATCTATTTATAAGAAAAAAACTGATTTAACTACCACGCAGAGTTATCAAGTATGCAAGATTTTTATGCTTAAATACAATAAAAAACTTGCGGAAGGAAACGGCAATCCTAATTATAAACTGTTTTTGCACTATATGTCTCCCGCTGAAGTTACATATTGCTGGGCAGGCTATATCAAAACGAAAAGTCTGTTTAAAATAGACGAAATATCCTATTTATTAGGAAAACGTCTTTACAACCAAAATCCGGATTTAAGCACGAGGCGGAGTTATATAGACTGTGAAAATGATAGCGTTGCATATAATAAATCGCTGGAGGCTAAAGTCGGTAATCCTAACTATAAAGTATTTTTGGATTTTATAACGCCGGCCGAATATACTTACTGCTGGGTAGGATATTTAGATGCGGCGGGAGCGGGAAATAAATAAATTTAAAATTTGATTTTATATGCGTAAGTTATCATTTTTATTAATTTTATCCGTATTATTTTTATCGGTTTCTACCGCCTGCGCCCAAAGCTATTGCTTTAACCGCGCCGCTTTTAAATACGGTTTGCCGGTATCGTTAATTAAGGCGGTAGCCTATACCGAAAGCGGGTTTAATCCTCAGGCGGTAGATTATGACAATAACGGAACTTACGATTACGGCGTAATGCAGATAAATACTATCTGGTATAAGCAGTTAAAGCCGTATTGGAATAATTTAGCCGATCCTTGCTATAACGTTATGGTAGGTTCTTGGATATTATACCGCTGCGTAACGAGATTCGGCGGTATTAAAAAAGGTTTAGCTTGTTATAATTCGGGTTCGCCGGACGTCAATGCGGATAAAAGTTATGTTTATAAGGTATTGGCGTCTGAAAGAAAATTTTAATTAGAGGTAAACATGCTTAAAAATAAAGCAATAGACAATTTCAGACAATCGGCTATTAATTTTTGGTCTTATATTTTGCCAAAATTAGAAAAGCCTTACTCTATTATCCGCTGGCTATTTTGGAAAATTGTTTTTTATATAACCGTCGCACTTGTAATGCTCGGAATAGTTTTAATTATTGGTTTTCATTATAATATTCTTACGTTTAATCAAAAATTAATAACGCCTAATGCCGTAATACTCTACCGCTCAAAACTCCCTGCTAAACTAACTAAAAAAGAAACTAAAGAATGGGCGGAGATAACGGTATTAGAAAAAAAACTAAATAAGGCAAATAACGAGTATCAATTATTGCAAATAAAAAAGTTAGAATCGCTCCCGAAAAAGAGGTAACCATGCTAAAAAAAATATTGTTTTTAATATTATTTTTATTTTTATTTACGACCAAAGCCTACGCCGCAAGCCCCACTACGACTTACGCTTTGTCGGGTTCTTTAACCGCTACAAATTCGTCAGGTATATCGTTTTTTACTTTATCGGGTTCAACGGACACTATAACCGGTTCTAACGAGGCAATCGGTTCTATTACGTATTCGGGCGGGAGTTTTAGCGGTTCTATTACAATAAATAGCGGAAGCGGTTCGATTACTCTTTCAGGTTCTGGCGATACTATTAGCTATAACGGCAATAGCATAACCTACGACAGTTCTACTAATACTTTTTCTGGTTCTATTCCTTTATCTTTAACTGAAACCTTAACAGAGCCTGCAACGTGTTCAAACGGTTCTGCGCCTACGAGCGGTTCTTGTTCTGGCGGGGCTTATTTAACTTGCGCTGAGAGCGGATATACGCTATCCGGCTCTACCTGCTCCGAAACCGTAAGCGGTTCTTTTACCCTGTCAGGTTCAAGTTCTAATATAGATATATCGGGCGGTAATTCAAGCGGTTCTATTTCTATGACGCAGACGGAAAAATGTCCTACGGGATATACGCTTTCAAGCGGTTCTTGCGTTGCAAATACTAATGCGGGAGCAACCTCGACTTTTGT